>CAYVVI010000001.1:0-75011 GCA_964455265.1 uncultured Flavobacteriales bacterium
CCTTTTTTCTCAAGAAGGTTTAGATAAGCGTTGTAGTGCTTACATAGTTTTTTTAATCTGTTAGCATCTAAAGTGACCCAACCGTCTTTATGAAAATAGTTGGTCTTATCGCCTAACTCGTTGAAGATATAAGAAACATAAAACTGATGGAGTATCAGTCTTAGTCTATCTGGTTTTAATTTTGTTCCTGATACTAGTTCTTCCACATTGGGCATTCCAATAGGGATTACGCATTTTGCTGTGTTCATGGTGTGTTTTTTTTTACTTGATTTCATTAATAATTCTTTAAAAAGGGGTGGGATGATACTTACTATATATTCCCTTTTCTTCCTTTTTTTTTTCATAAATCATATTTTAAAATCTTAAGATTGTTTCGCATGAGGTTTTCTTTAAGATTGATTTTACTTTAACTTTTAAAGGAATTTTACTCTATTTTACACTGATTTTAACAGAGTTTTTACAGAATTGAATAGAATGAATTTAAAACCTTAAGATAGGTTGTGAAATACTTAAAATAGAGTATTTAGGATTGATTTAGGAAGGTTTTGAGTGCTTAGATAGGTATTCTTATAGTTAAAGTAGATTAAAGGTCTTAAACAAAGAATTATTCATAATGGATAGGGTTCACTTAAGTCAATGTTGTCTAAAGTCTTCAGATATGCTTAAAATTTAAAGAATAACTTTTAGTTACTAATGCATAAAGGTTTGTGG
This sequence comes from uncultured Flavobacteriales bacterium, assembly GCA_964455265.1. Classification (GTDB taxonomy): domain Bacteria; phylum Bacteroidota; class Bacteroidia; order Flavobacteriales_D; family Parvicellaceae; genus JBKHVV01. Next base: position 712 of record CAYVVI010000001.1, read on the forward strand.
TATTGGGTAGATTAAACTCCTACTTCTTTACTCTAGTTTGTTGCTTAGCTAGATATTTTTTACATTTATCCAAAATATCGTTTGCAACGAAAAATTGGACAACAGACAATCTTACATATCATTAATTATCAGGAGACTTTCTTATTTAAAGACAGAGGTTACTGCATTTAACACATTGAATCTTACTGACATTAATGTTATTGCAGAAAATTTTTATAGAGACTTTTTCAATTTAATTGGTTTTAAATTTACCAATACAAATTTTGAAAGCAATAATTACGCTCACATAGACCTAATTGATACTGTCAACAAACAAGCAATTCAGGTTACTTCTCAGAATGACAATATTAAAATAAAGGAAGCGATTGATGGATTTTTCGCAAAGCTAGAAAACAAAGATTATAAACTACAAATATTGCTCATTTCAAAAGATGCCAAAGATTACAGGACAAAATTCGGAAACAACTTTAATCATAGAGATGATGTTTTAGATATCAATAGACTTCTAGCAATCATCAATGACATTAAAGAAATTGATACAATTAAAGGCATAGCAGACTTCTTGAACAAAAATGTATTGACCGAGAGACGTAAAACAGAATGTTCAGAAGTTGAAACAATTATGGAGTTTATAAATTATCTTAGTTTAAATAAGAATAGAGTAATTATTGACAAAGCAGTTAATGTTGACCCAAAGAACAAAATTGAAAATAGGTTTAGTGAGCACTCAGACTACCTTAAACAACAATATTCAGAATTATATGCCAAGTATAATGGAGCTTTGGTTGAAGCAACATCAAAAATTGATGGTGTAGAAGCCGAAATAATTTCTGATTTTTTGAAAGATGAAAGTGACATCGTATTAACTAAAGAAAATAATAATCCAAAACTTGCTCTCCATTCTCTTGTTGAGCTATTTTATGGAAAACTTTCTTCCAATGGAGTTACGTTTGACAAACAAGCGATAAAGTTTTACCTACTTGATGAATTAATTAAATGCAATGTTTTTCCAAACAAATAATATATGTTAGTATCTAAAGACGAAAATTTAAAGACTTCTTCCGTATATGTTGCCTCTCTGATTTTGAAACAAATTCAGAAACAGAAAGCCGATAAGATTTCTATTTTCGAGATCTCTAAAGAACTAAAGAAACATAATATATCTCGTTATAGGCATTTGTTTTTTGGTCTTGCATTTTTGTATTCATCAGGTATAATTGATTTTAAAGAACCTTTTATCTACATCAAAAACAAGAATGATTAAAATCAATAGACTATATAGTGAACCTGAAATATTCACCCCAATCTCATTCGATTTTGGAGTTAATATCATTATGGGTGAAAAATCAGAAAAAACAAATAAGAAAATTGGCGTTGGAAAATCCGTTTGCATAGAGTTTATAAACTTTTGTCTTTTAAAAAGGATATCTGATAGCCGACTAAACCTAATACCAAAAAAAAATGCTGAGATTATTGAGAGCCAAATAAAATTGAACTTTGATTTTAATAATAAGAAGGTAATTATCTCTCGTTCTATTAGTAAACCTGAGCAGGTATCAATTCAAATAGACGGAGAACATATTCATTTTGATAAGCTTGATGACGCTTCAGAATATCTTGGTAATCTTTACTTTGAAAAATATCCAGCAAACACAAAAAGATTGAGCTTTAGAAATTTGTTACAACCGATAATTCGAGATGAACGCTCTGAGTTTAAAGACTTAATAAAATGTTTTGATACTAACAAATCTATTCCCTCGGATTATAGTCCTCATCTTTTCTTTTTGAATGTAGGTCTTCAAAAATATACAGAGATTAAATCCTTAAATGATAATTTAAAAAAGAAAAATACTTTTCACTCAGAAACTAAAAAGCTTGTAACAAATAACAATGAAATTAAAATTCAAGATGCCAAAGCACAACTAAATGAATTAGAAAGCGAAGTTGGCAAAGTTAATAAGGCAATTGAACAATTGAAAACTAATGAATCATTTGAATTAATTCAAGAAGACTTAGTGAATTTAGAAGCAAAGCTAGCAGATTTAAGAACGAAACAACAAGCAATTAAATTTGAGATTAAGCAAATAGATTCATTTCCTAAACCTGAAAGTATTAATGAAAATGAGATTCAAATAATTTTTAATCAATTCAAGAAAGGACTTGGCGATTTAGTTGAGAAGTCTTTGGATGATTTGAAAGAGTTTAAAAATAAAATTGATGGTTTTAGAAATACAATTGTAAATGATCGCTTGACAAGTTTGAAATATGAACTTTTTGAGATTAATTCAATTGTTAGGAAACTTGATGAAGAATATTCTGAAAAGATTTCATTATTGGATAATGGTGATGTTCTAAAAGACCTAAAGACTTCAATTAGAGTATTTAACGAGAAGAATAGAGAGCTAAATAATTTACGTTCATTGATTCAAAAATATGATGAATCAGAAAGGGACAAAAAGAAACTTGAAGCGGAAAAAGCGGTTTTGATTTCTGAGCTGGAAGAAGATCTCTACAAAAATCAAGAAACATTAAAGAGCTTTAAAGAGTCTATCCTGAGCATTCACGAGAGAATAATGGGAAGTCGTGAAGCTCATTTTGAAATAAAAACAACCAAAAATCAAAGTATTGTTGATTTTATTATGCGAATTGATGACGATGGAAGTCATTCTACAGAGAGAATGAAAGTGTGTATTTATGATTATTCTTTGATGCTGAATGACTATACTCGAAAGAACCATCCAAGATTCCTAATTCACGATAATATTTTTGAAGATGATGATTCAATAGAGAAAAGTTTAAACTTTCTATTTGAATACAACAAAAGAACACCAAATGAATTTCAATACATAGTTACATTAAATAGCGACTTAATTGAATTAGCTTCAGGAAACGGGAAATTGTTGTTTGAAATTGAAGATTTAAAAAGAGCTGCATTTACAAAAGACAACAGATTTTTAGGTTTGAAATATAATGAAACATCATAGTTTAATAGTATCGATAAATACTTAGTTTTGGTGGAAATAAAATATCACAAAGAACTATTAGAAATAATTGAGCAATTCAAAAAGCCCAAATCAGGAAAACTTATTTCCAAGAATGAAATTTTCAATGGTAAAAGTGCTAAGTTTAAATCACACAAAAAAGGGTTTACCATAAATTTTCAATACGGTATCTTCTCAAATAATAGAAAGAACTTAGAAGTCGGAGAATACCATAAAGGAATACAAATTAAATTTGGTACAACAACATATAATCTGGAAAGCGTATTTCTTGGAAATCACTCCCCATCAAGGGTAACAGGGAACATTGACAGAATACGTACAGTTGATTTTTCAGAGAAAAAGAAATATTACTATCAGTTAATCATTCCATTAGAGAAGCAGTTAAATTTTCATTATCAAATTTCAGAAACACATTTTACTACTGACCTTGGGTATCATTCACGAACTGGTACGACTGCAATTATTAATGGTGAAGCAATTCGGGCGTATTGCATCCATAATGACAAGAAAGAATATTTCCTTGCGGTTGATTCGTCCATTAAACAATCTTTTGACGAGTTTGCAGAGAAAGTACATGCTGTAAAAATCGGGCTGGGATATTTATCAGGATTCTTTGCGGGTAGTCAGGGTTTCTTTTTTGCGTACACAAAAAAAGACATGAAAGAGCCAATGCATTTTCGTTGTATTGCGTTAAGAGATTCTATAAAAAGTGATTATAGTCCTATCTATTCTAACGCCTATGGTTACTTGTACCACGACAAACAGTTAGCGAAAAAATATTATCCTCTTTTACGACCAGTTTCACTTAACGAATTTTCTTTACTGTGTGAAAAAATTCACAACTCACTTGACTTTTCTTCAACACTTATGTTAATTCTTGAATCAAGTGTTGCAAGTTTATTGTTCATGCCAGGCGGATATGCAATTGCTTTAGAAACATTGTCTGACTTAGTAATTGGTGAAAGGAAATTGAAACTAGCTCCGATAAAAGAAAAATCAGTAAGTCGAAACATACGGAAAGAAATTCTTGAAGTGTTGAGAAAAAACAGTTCAACAATTTCGCCTGATGATTTAGCCACACTTCACAAGAGAGTTGACCAGTTAAATCAAACAACAAACAAAGCACGATTGAAAGCTCCATTTGATTTGTTGACGATTACCATTAACAATGAAGATTTGAGAATACTCGAAACTAGAAATGATTTTCTGCATGGACGAGCTCCTGATTTAACAAATGCAGGAGCAAAGCGTTCAGTAGATAGGATTAATAAAGACCTTTACTATTGCTCAATGAGATTCTATACTTTATTAAACATGATAATTCTAAAGTGGATTGGTTACGATAACAGAGTGGTGAACTACCCGAAAATCCATGAAGGGTTTACTCAAATTCATTTGGAAGAAGAACCGTTTAGACAGGTTTAATTAGGCGTATTATATTAGATATACTTTTAAAAAATTAAAGTACCTACTAACTGTGCTCTACAATATCATACAATTAATGTATTTTGAATGCTTTGTTTAATCCTAAAATATTCATCCTATAAGTCACCATATCGGTACTTGCACTAAAGTGTTCTGATATTTCTTCTTTGCTCATTTCTCTTTTTTTTGCCCAAAGTAAGCATGGTTTGGAGAGCTGTAAAGTAGAGCCGAGACATTTCGCTTCCTCTTCAAATGTGTCATTAAAATCTCTCATACCAATTGGTATCTCTAAATCAGAATATTTATTAATGTTGTGTTTGTGTTCACATATAATATGAGCAAGCTCGTGCATAATATCGCTTTGCTGACGTTTGTGAGAGTTAAATGAATTGTAAATAATAATGATTAATTTGGATTTGGTTTGCATTGTAAGAGCACTCCACTCAGGAGACTTTCCGTCTTTAGAATTAAATATTTTAGAGTCATTAGCAAGAAAATACTCTGCCGTGAAAACTGGTATATTTAGATGTTCAGCAAGCTTAAAAGCGCAAAGTGGTGCGCATGGGTGAATTCCAAGTTTTTCACGGTACATCGTTGCCAATCTTTCCGAGTGAGCCTTAAAACCCCTTTTAAGGAGATTTTTATTACCCTTTCTGATGTTCGTAGGCAATGTTAATCATTTTAATTAAGGCATCAGAGGTATCTTGACTAAGGGTTCTGTCTGCTCTTAAATGAGCAACAACTTCTTCTCTCACTGAGAGTTCATCTTTAAGTTTTTTATTGCTGTCTTTATTAATAAACGTATCTGTAGAGACATTTAGCCAACTGCAAAGGCGAATGTAAGTATCAACATCTGGTAATTTCCCTTGCTCAATTCTTGAAAGTGTTACAAAACTTACATTGCCTATCTCATCAGCAACAGCACGAAGACCACGCTCACCTCTTTTATCTTTAATCATTCCGGCAAGTAGTTCAGTATTAAGTGTTGGTTCCATGTTGAAAACTTTTTATTTGAATATACAGTGTATCTTTTGTGAAACAGAGTTTATTTGTATCTTTGCTGCAACAAATTTAATTACGTGTTACAAATGTACACGTTTGAATATTAATAATGAACTTTTTAGTAAAGAATTATTAACAAAAAGAGAGAAATATCATTGAATAGAATGAACCTAAACTGCACGGGAGGTTGCGGAATTGTCTAATTAAAATTATTTGTCTATGATAAGATATAAAGTTAATAAATCAACAATTACTAATCCAAATGGCAATAATGAAGTACATAGTCAAAACTGTGTGTTCTATAATACTTTATTGAGTTTTGAAGATTTGGGTTATCACTTTTCTTGTGGTAGTGCTGTTTCTAAAGCCAAAAGTTTAGGATACTCTAAAGCCGATGGTTGTAGAATATGCTCATCACCTTGTCATAATGGGTAAACCTAAGAGAAGACGTCACAGCTATAGTGTGACCCCAAGCTGTAAGGGAGCTACAGAATACATAACTTTAAATTGACAAATATGTTAAATATTTACAATTTGAAAATAGGTGATTTAATCGTCCGATCCAAAGGGCTAATAAGTACGCACTATATGGTATACGTTGGTATGCAAAATGGTGTTAGAATGGTGGCCGAAAACCAAATAGGAGAAGGTGTAAGATACAAAACACTTTCTGAAGCAATTAGAGGGCAAGGAATTGTTCGTTTCGAAAAATTTGGTGGTAAAGACTATGAAAGAACCTTAGTGATACCAAGAATAAACAAATTGCTTGGAAAAAGCTATAACCTAATTGCATTTAATTGTGAGCACTTCTCCCGTTGGATTGCAACAGGTAAGCTAGAAAGCAAGCAGGTTGAAAAAGCAAGTAACGTTGCTTTAACAACTGGCACACTAATGTTAACAAGCAGAAACAAAACTCTGCAAACATTGGGTGTGGTATCTTTACTTCTTGGTATAATTGGACATGTTTCACAGTCCTAAGTACTATTATAAAACGAGCCATAAATTATGGCTCGTTTTATTTAGTTTAAATTAATCGAATCTAAAGCATAAGTAGCCCCATATTCTCTGTTAAAAATTGTTCTATTAAAGGCACTATTTGCGTTTCAAAGTCATGTTTGTTCACGTATTCGTCTGCGAAGTATATGGGGATGTTGCGTTGTGAATTTTCATCCGAGCGAACTATTATGGCTTCGTCTCCATAAAGTTTCCAACCATAATATTGCTGTATGGCACGGGCAAAACATTCTTGTGTGGCATTTATATAGTCCGTTTGTTGTTTCTTTGGCTTGTTCATTAAATCACGGAAGGTAAACGCAATTATACCTGCTGTATCTTCGTAATTAAATGAAGCGAAGTGTTTCCCTTTTGCTTGACCAGCCAAATAGTCTATAAAGTGTCCTATTTCGTGCGCAAATATACTCTCGAACTGCATATTGCCACTTTTATTTGATACGCCAATGGTTTGCATAGATGGCACAAAAGCGCCTATAGCTCTACTTGCAAATATCTTGGTATTGGCACAATGCGAAATTTTTAGGTTGTGCTTATCAGCAATATGTTTTAGGTTCCCAAACGCTTGGTTCATTTTTATCCAAGCGCTTTCTATTTGCATTATATCTATAGGTGTAATCACTTTTCCGTCTTGACGTTTTACTAAAATGCCGTGCTTTTCTTTTAAGGAAATATTAGTATTACTTTCACCAAAACTTGTTTCTACACCTTTTATATAAGCTTCGTAATAATTCTGACGTTGAATTTTTATGTCCTTAGTCATAAAACCAATCATTTCTCTAAACTTACGCCAATATTTAAATACTTCAGGGTTGGATGTTCTAGGCCTTGGCATTGTAGCTGAAGGGTTTATAAATTGTTCGTACATGTGGTGAAATGATGTCCACATCGTATTTTCAGATAACGATCTAAGGTGTTTGGACCTGTATCGTTTATAAAACTTATATATTTTTTCTTTTTCTTGCCATGTAAGCGCTTCGTATTCTTCTTCTGTAATAGTTTTTTGTATTTTAACTGGTAAACTATGAAAAAGCCCCTTTTTATTAAAAAAACGTTCAAGTTGTTCTTCAGATAAATTATCCCAATATTGTTCTTGGCGTTTAGTTTTTTCTTGTGCTTTTATATTAGCTTTTGCTTTGGCTTTAGCAAGATAGTAGTCTTGCGTAAGTATAAGCTGTTCTAAAGACAGTATTACAAATGTGTTGTTTTGCAGGGAATCGTACCCTTTTGTGGCAAGTATATACCCATCTTCTTCAATGCGAATGGCATCAAATAAATAACTTTTATTGGCAAAAACCTCTTCATCTATAATCGGAACGTTTGGAGGTATTTGAACATCTAAAATGCTTTCTTTATCAATAACAAAAGTGTTTGTAGTTACTTTTCTAAAGTCAGGAACATTAGTATACTTAACTCCTTTAGCATCGATAATATCTGTAACCGCACCCCCATTAGTTAGTGCCTTTATTATATTTTCTTGTTCGCCTTGACACACATCATCTAGTTGTGTGTTGATCATTGATTGTTGTGTATTAATTTTCATAATATTAAATTTTATAAGTTTATTGTTTCTGTTTTTGATGTTTTACATTTCTTGTGTTTCATTTATTCTGTCTGCTATAGCTTCTGCAATCTTTTGTATTGTTCTTTTCATAATTAGCCCCTCATTTTACTTGATTTTAGGCAGCTTTTGAGATAGGATTTTTCTCGTTTAAAGCATTCATCACATTTGGTGTAAGGATGTTTTGCTTTATGTGTAATCCAATTGCTTTAGTAATCATTGGTGGAACTGCATTACCGATTCTTGCAAATTGTTGGTTATAAGAACCAATTAGTTTAAAGTCACTAGGAAAAGACGATAATACTTTCAGTTCTTCAATAGTAGGTTTTCTTCTAAAACCATCGAATTCATAAACCCACATTGAACTCGTTTTAGTAATTGTACATGAAGGTCTATCTGAGCTAATAATTCTGTCTTTAAACTGGCCAGCTGAAAACCCAACTATGTGTGGAAAGTGCGCCTTCACAGACATATCACTTGCTTTTGTAGATGGTGTTGGAAATAAAGACGGTACATCAATTAGTTGGTTTATATCGTTTCTAACTCCAATCACAATTACTCTTCTACGTTCTTGAGGAACACCGTACTGTTCTGCTTTCAATACTTTGAACTCAACTCTGTAGTTCATCTTCTTAAACTCTCGTACAAAGCTATTCCAAACCGTTTTCATCTTCCCCTTTCGCATTCCTTCAACGTTCTCTATGACAAAAACTTTTGGTTGAATTTCTAATATCAACTTTATAGTTTTCAAGTAGAGGTCATTTCTTATGTCGTAAACATCCCTCTTGGTGTTACTTGATGAAAACGATTGGCATGGTGGTGAAGCATCTAATACATCAAGCTCACCTCTTTTAAGCCCCATCATTTGTAGAAGCTTTTTGCCAGTTAACTTTGAAATGTCTTCATTATATACTGGCGTTTTAGAAAAATTAAGTTTAAATACTTCTCTTGCATTTTTATCCCACTCAATGGCGAGTAGTTCTTTTAGCCCAGCAAGCACATAGCCTAAACTAGAACCGCCACAACCAGCAAATAAAGAGATAAACTTAATGATTTGGGTTTTAAGGGGGATAACCTTTTTATCCCCCTGATTTGATTTGTTTGTTTCTACTTTTTTTAACGTCATATATTTAGTTTTAGTTAATACTTATGACCACAATGTGGGCACACATGATTTGAGATTTCTGAAACTTCTTCGCTGTTAGGCTCAGTTTCTTTTGCACTTTTTGGTTTTTTCTCTTTCACTTCCTCATAAGCTTGATGAATAGATAATTCACCTGTACTTATTAAATTAAGTAGATGGGGTGCCTTTTCATCTATTTTCTCAAGCTTATAAACATTGCCTTCGGAAATGTTGCAGTGAAGTGAAATCAACTGTCTTGAAGATAATCTACTGTTTTCATCAGTGTTCTCTTCAAGATCGGTTCGCTTACCTTGACGTTTTTTGAAAACTTTTCTGAGATACTTTATCTCATTTAAGCGTTCAATGATGTTTTTGTCGCGGTGGCGATTAAACGAGATGAGATAAAGCGTCTTATCTACATCTATACTATTCAAATTGTCAAAGATCGTTGCTGGTATTTTATCCCAGCCCAGCCGCTGGTAGGCCAGCCACCTTTGTACCCCATGTACAATAGTGTTATCTGGCTCAATGACAATTGGCTCTAATAGTCCTTTATGCTCTTTAATGGACTCAATTAGAAGTTCTAATTGTCTGTTCTCAACTTGATAAATTTGAGCATAGTTTTTGCTCGGGCGTAGTTCGTTAACATCCGCCATGATTGCTTTTTTCATTGTTTTATGAATTTTAGTTAAACATTATTTGACTAAAATCCAAGCGCTCGGACTTAAATACGATGTGATCAGCATCGCAGTATTTTTATTAAAAAAAGAAGGTAAAAAATGGGCAGACAGAATCTGCCCATTGAAAAGTTTACTTAATAGTATTTAGGTAAATACGATAAGTTTTAAGGGCTGAAATGGTATTATTTTGAGAATTAGAATTTCTATTTTGAAATGATTTACATTTTTTTAATTTTTCAATATAATCATTGATAAATCCTGGTGTATTAAGTTTATAAAAATCTAATTCTATCATACCCATGTCATCGATTGAATTAGAGATGTCATTAGTATAACAAGAGGCACTATTTTTTTTGAATTTCACCAAAATAGATTCTCCAGATTTAATTGCTTCTAAATAAAAATAATGGTTAGAAAGCCATTTTTTGTAGTTGTTTAAATTGTTTTTCATATTTTTTTATTTTTTGTTTATGAGGGGTTAAACGGCATCATAATCAATAAAAATATTATGGTTAGGGAATAATAAAGGGATGCTTTCGGGAGTGTGGAAGGGAGAAAACAGAAGCTATCCCAATAACAATGGGGAGGGCTTAAAATGAAAAAAAAAAATTAATAAAATTTAACCCTAAGATTTAGGGCTTTTATGGAATGCACCCTCTATTAAAGAAATAAAGTGTTTATCCTTATCGGAAACTTCTGATTTCTTAAAATTTTTACTCAGTTTGGAATAAGAAATAGGGTCATAATCAAAAGAAAAATAGCATGAAGCCACTTTATATTTATAGTCATAATATTTACAGTAACTAGTTAACTGAATAATAAAATACCAAAAAGAGGACATACTTCGCAACCAAGGAATTTTATATTTTATGGTATTAGGTTCAAATAGACAACCTATTTCTTCTGACGTAATTGTTGAATCGATATAACCAAATTCAACAAGTCTTTTTCTTAATTCTTTTATTATTTTACTTTTATCCTTTAGATATTCATCTTTAAGAATATAAAATTCATATTTTGAATCTTTCGTTTTCTCAAACTTAAGTCTTTTTGGATCATATTTTTTATTATTATGTATGCCAGCTACAGAGTTATCTACCACCTGAAAAACAATATCCAAAACACCTTTGCTAAAATTTTGCTCTTTAAGTTGTTTGCTTAAAAGGTCTCTATCAATATTTATAATATTACTTTTCAATAAATTTAGATAAATAATTTGCGTGAGCTTGAATCGCCAAAAATTTTGATACTTCTTTTGGCTGTTTTAATGAAAAATAAATAATGGTACTCTTATCCTTTGTAAAATTTCTTGAAATAATTTTTATTTTTTTTAAGCTAGACTGGCTTTTAACTCCTGAATATAGAAGTAGCCACTTAGGCCATTCAAAAGTTGATGTTTTAGTCTCTAATAAAATATTATATTCTTTAATTATTACAGGTATTCTTTTTTCTTTGCCTTGTTCTACTATGCTTATTAAAGATGAATTGAGAAAATTAAGGTGTTCGACAGATTGAGATTTAATTTCTTCAATATCCTTTAATAATCTAATATAGTTATTAAAAGATGTTTTTATACCACTTTGGACTCCTTTGGTAAGTTTATTAAACTCATCATTATTAATTAACTTATCAAGAATTTTAATAACGAGCTTTGAAGAACTTATACTATAGAATTTCTCTCTATCTTGATTGATAATACGTAGCCCTCTGTTTAGTCTACTAATATAATCTGAGATAGCTCTTTTAGATTTGGTTTCTTCTTCTAATAAGTATTTTCTAAATTCTTTACTCATTGCTAATTCCAAATCTAATAATGTAATTGTTTGTATAGAAAACATTTTATCTTAAGTTTTCAACACTTTCCTACGTGCGCGCGCACGCGATTATTAATAGTATAACACTTCATTATAATTTGACTAAAGTTGACTTCTATTTCCAATTTTTGGCCAATTTGGCACTCTTTAAACATTAGTATAAAGAGTGCCAAAACTCAATAAAAACGGCTATACTCGCCCTTATGAACTACATCGCATATTATCGTGTCAGCACCAAGAAACAGGGCGAATCCACACTCGGACTAAAAGCACAACAAGAATCTGTTAAGAGGTTTTTGAATGGTAAAACCATACTACATGAGTTTGTAGAAATAGAAACAGGCACGAACAAACGGGTTCGACCTATTTTATTAGAGGCAATTGAGCTATGTAAAAAACATGATGCGACCTTGATTATTGCCAAGCTTGATCGACTCGCTCGTAATGTTGCATTCGTGTCATCACTGATGGATGCTCACGTAAAGTTTGTTGCGGTGGATATGCCTCAAGCGAATGAATTGACTATTCACATTATGAGTGCAATCGCACAACACGAGGCGAAGATTATTTCTACTCGTATTAAAGAGGCATTGGCGCAAAGCAAAAAGAAGCTGGGCAACCCTCATAACCTTACGGCCGAAGCAAGAGAGCTCGGTAGAGCTAGAATTAAAGAAAAACGCCTAAGTAATGAGAATACTATTAGAGCACTTGCTTTTATAAAAGGACTTGATTATAATAACATGAGTTTAGTTGAAATTGCGAGATTATTAAATGATAATCGATTTTCTACACCTATGGGTAAAAAATATAGCGCTTGTCAAGTGAGACGATTGATTATAAGGATTTGACAACAATTATAGCGCCTTAATTAATAAACTGATATTATAAACATAAATGTTACTCAAAACCACACAAGTCTTTTTTGCCTAAAGCAATGGCTTCGCTTTTGGGTAGTTGCTTTACTTCTGCTTTGCATGAGTTAAGCCCTCTGCAATTTTTATTGTAGTGGTATTTGGTTGAGCCCTTACTATTGCAGATATAGACTTTTTCAGTGTTGATGGTATCAACTACTGTCGCGTATGCACCCAATGGAGATATGGAGGTTGAATCTATTGTTAAACTATCGGTGTTTACAACGGGTAGTTCTGTTTGTGCATTACCACAAAAGGTAAATGCAAAAAGGGTGAGTGTTAAAATGAGTAAGTGTTTCATATTTTTTTGTTAAAACGCTAATTTAGACATTGAATCTAATTAAGATTCATTTTTAAACCTATTTTACAACAATACGCATTACATATTCTGTTTATTTATATTTATTAATCCAATCCCACGCTTCCTTTGGTAGCCAACCATTATGATTTTTTAAATTTAGCTCTGCAACAAGAAAATGCTTATTTGGCATGTGCTGAATTACGAAATCTGATACATTGGTTGCTGTTGTAGTATTATTTGTTATAATAATGTATGAACTTTCAAGATAATGCCACCAATTGACTACACCTTTAGCCGTTGTTATAGAATCGTGAAACTTTTTATAATCAAAGCTATCTAGAATCCCTCCCTTGTCAAAATTTATTATATATGCTTTATTATACATTATTCACCTAATTTATGACTTTCATCACCATCACCTAATTCTTTAGAATAGGGGCTTGCAATAAAAACTATACTTTTTATATTTGGATTTAACTGATTATCCTTGTCTCCTAACATTTCAATAGATTTTTTACTTATTTGGAATTTCTCTGAACGCAAATAATCGGGATTTTTGAATGAAAAATAACAATAGAATATTAGTCCCACCAATTCAAAAAGCACCCCTAAGCAAAATATTATAATTGTTACCCAAATTGAAGTTGAAAATATCGCGGAAATTGTACCGAGAGCAAGTAGATATAGTCCATAGCGAAATAGAGAGTCTGTTATACTCTTTACCTGTATTTTATTAATTTGCTCTAATACCTTTGTCCAATTCACTTTGCAAATAATTTAATAGTTTATATTCTATTATCACTTAACATTACTATCAGTTTGCCACTATATCAAGATTATAATTTTTAGATAATCTAATTTCATCAAAACTTACCATATTAACAAAATATCATTCGCCAAAATTGTCGTTCTATCGCTAATTTTCTTTTCATCCCAAACTTTGTCTCCACTGTCATAAATATCCAATATATCAAAGCGCGTAATGCCTAAATCAGCATAATGTCTTATCCCTCTTTTTCTTCCTTCTCCTTCAATTTTTCTGCTGAACTCATAATTTCTAAGAGATGTATTCAATGAACTATTTAGTAAAGTCATATTACCAATTGAGTAAATTTTTGAGTAGCGTTCTTTTTTTGCCAATTCCTTATCTGTAATAACATTTGATACGCTATCAACGATATCAATATTACTCCAATACTCCTCCCACTTTTGAGGCATAACGTGTTCAAGAGAGTAATTGTATTTAAGTTCTTTTACTGATTGTTTGCTGTCGTTTGCTCGCCTGTAAAGTTCTACCCAAAATAATAACAATGTAGCATTTTTATTGACAATTGCAGTCAAACCGTTTTTCACTTCGTCATTGGTTTGTTCAGCGAGTTTAGTGTCAATCGATGAATTGTCTTTGATGAATTCTTTACACATCTTGTTGTAACTTTTCGTTTCAGACTTTGTAATCATTCGTCTTACAACTAATGTTTCAATTTTATGTAATTCCTCTAAAAGTTTTGTTTCGTTACTATCGTATTTGAAGAAAAGCGATAAAATGTATGGGTGAAAAGTTGATATTTCACACACACTTAGTATATGAAAAAGTCTTGCGTAATTATCCTGATAATTAAATAGTGTGCTACCATTAAATACCAAAATTTTCTCTCTGAAAAGTTTAGCATATTTTGAAATTTCTTCAATGAATTTTTTTAGGTCGTCTTTTGAAACTTTGGAAATATAAGTTTTGTAAAGGCTAGACAAGTCGGATAAGGTATGCTTATCTGGGTCGAAGAAACCCTTGATTACCGAGATTGAGTGTAGCAAAATTTCAATGTTATCACGCATTAACCTGCCTGTTGCTCTTGGTGTGTCCCAAAAGTTGATTGCATCTTCGTCTATTGAAAATACATCTTCCCACTTTTCATTGTATAGTGTTTCTACTTCATCTGCATTGTCAAACAAGTCTAGTGCTTTTTGAAACAAAGCATTTTTAATGATATCTGCACTACTAAGTCTTACCCCAGCACTATTAATTGTATCGAAAATCGCTTGTTCGTCTTCTTTTTCTGACAAGTCAATAATTACAAGGATTTTGTTTTCTTGGTCTAATAAACGATTAAATAATTCAAGTCTGCTGTCAATATTGATGTCTTTGAGCTTTTCAGAAAAATATTTGAAGCATTGTAATACTTTATTGTTTTTTGATAGAGTTTTTGTCGCAGGGTTCTCAATAATTACAGCATTGTATTCATCTTCTTCAATTTCGTTATTTATTATCCTCTGGAAATACTTTTTGTCAATTTTTGAATGTTCAATCTTCACAAAGTAATTTTTGTCGGTCTGGTTCTTTTTAAAAAACAAATAATTTCTGAGAGAAGATTCGCAGTTTTTTTGAGTTTCCTCGTCAAAGCTATTGTAGATTGCTCTTAACAACACACTTAGGGTTGTAAGTCTTTGCTGTCCGTCAATTACTAAAACCTCCTTTGGTTTTCCTGATTGTTTTTCTTGTTGCTTGAGAATTAAAGAACCTAAGAAATGACTTTTTTCAAAGTCTAATAAGTCTGTCAAAATATCTTCCCAATTTGTTATGTCCCAAACATAGCCACGTTGAAAAAAAGGAATTCTTACAAGTCCTTCGTTACCTAAAAATGTCAATGACATTGCTTCTGCTTTCATAAATATTATATCTTTTAATTTAGTTAATTTGTAAAAATGTTTCAATATTCTTTCCCAAAACGATTTATAGCTAATTGAAAGTGGTAATTTAGACGAAATTCACTGTAAACCAAACAAGTGTTGAGGGCACTGCGCTTGATTTAACCACGTTAACCCCCATTGCGACAAACGGCTTTTGGCTGCTGTGCTTCTCATTTGTCAGTTTTGATTATAATATTTTCAGTCGACCCACTTAAATGAATTAATTTATTCAAATAGTCAACTTGACCTTTTATAGACTTTTGTTCAAGTGATTCCAAAATTTCTTGTCGTTCTTTCTCTTCTAACTTTGCTAATAGAACTTTTAAAGTTTCCTGAACCTTTACAAACTCTTCAAATGTCAATACTCGATTAGTATGAGCAATTTCGTTTCTAATTGTCCCAATACTTTTGATTGTTTCTAGTTGGTTTTTGTGTTCTTTTAGAAGTGTTTCAAAATTTTGTTCAGCCTTTTTCTTTCTGTAAAAAGTCAAAACAGACAGAATTACTCCAAGAAGTCCTGTCGCCATTGCTATGTATGTTAATATTTCTGATTTCATTTTGTCGTGTTTGAAAGGTTAAACAAGAAGAAAGGTTCTTTACCGTTTATGTGTCTGCC
Organism: uncultured Flavobacteriales bacterium; assembly: GCA_964455265.1. Taxonomy (GTDB): domain Bacteria; phylum Bacteroidota; class Bacteroidia; order Flavobacteriales_D; family Parvicellaceae; genus JBKHVV01. Next base: position 16,843 of record CAYVVI010000001.1, read on the forward strand.
CCAACGCTCAAAAAAGTGCATTATGAATATTAATAACAAACAATATGACACTCCACTGTCTAGAAATGGCAAGGCACTTTTTGAATCTATTACCTGTCCTTTATATGAACCGGCAATTAGAATTCCAATTAAAAAGCAAATAGCAAGCATCCACTCTTTTTTTGAGCTAAAACCTGTTGCAAAAGCATACATTGAAACACATAAAATGTATGAGTCCATACTTATGTCTTTGGTATGCATATATTCAAACCAAAGTGGTATTAAAGGCAGTATTTGAAAAAAAACTACTGCGGAAATAAAATGTCCAATATTTTTATTGTCATCTGTCATAGTGTCTACGTTTTTTCATTTTCATTGTCGTTTTAGCATTGCAGCCAACGTTTTTCAACTATACGCAGGCAGGGATTTTTACCACTGAACTTCCTACGAAGAACTGAACTTTAAATCTACCACTTTCCTCTCCTACGAAGCACGAAACCCCTGCTTGCGTATAGGTGATGTTAGCCTACGTTTATTACCAATGAACAAATAACGTTAATCTTCTAGGTCCACCAGTGTCAACATACGTATATGAAGGAATAATTCGATAATTACCCTTTTCTACAAGTTTACTGGAACCACCTAGTCTTGTAACTTCTTGTCCTGTAAATGTATAATTTCTGCCGCCACTAGTGTTTTTTATTTCAACATGGTTCACACGGACACCGTCAGGTATTGCTTCCACCGAAACTCGAACTCCGTCCCTTCCAGCTGTAAATGAGTCAACACCACGATGAAACATACACCCATTTCTATCACAGTTAGCATGTGTACTTCCATGTCTATGTTCATTTTCTAGATTTAGACTTTTATTGTTGTCATCTTCTTCTTTAACTCCAGAATCATTATGACTTTCAGATGGGAATAGTTTGATATGGGCGTCAAGGTCAAGTTGAGCTTCTGCTTGAGTTTCTCTTCTCATTCCTTCACAGTCATGATTCTTACAAAATGAAATGTATTTTTTCATGGGTCGATATTTAAGGGTATGGACATAATTTAATTGCTGCTGCAAGGGCTTTATCACAAGCCCTTTTCTTTGTTTCGTCATCACCAGCTGCTGCTACATAGCAAGCAATTAGTTCAGCTTGAGCTTTTTTGAGACACTTCATACAAGGTGTTTCATTTGCTTCTTCAATGGATTTTTGGATGTTGTTCTATTCCATATTATTTATTTACAGTTTTTATTCAATGTAGGCTAACTTGCAGCTTGGCGCTATAAAGTTGCGCATATACACCCAATTTCGGGTAGATTGGCGCTACTATTGTTCATTTTTGCTTTCTCATATCTACTTAATAACTTAACATTTATTTAATTGCATAAATGAAAATTAGCTTGAAGCAAAAAGGGATGTTCTATGATTAATAGAACATCCCTTAAAAGCTTTATTTTTCAACACCCAAGCACGATCTCAAACCAGCATCGCATTTATCTTCACATGTGCCACATTCTTTCAAACACTTATGAAAGGGTTCCCACGCAATTTTGTCTTCAAATGGAGTTCCAGCTGGTGGCATTAGGGCTTTACATCCTTCCAAGCAATTATCATAGTTTGCTTTACATTCTTTCTTGCATTCATTCCACGTTGAAACACATTCTTTGAACTCGGGTTTACATGCGTTAAATGTTAAGATTAACATTCCAATTAGTACTGTTTTTAATGTTGACATAGTTATTTGATTTTTGGTTAATACACTTTTTAAATTAATGCACCCAACCCTCAAAATTTAAAACTGCAAAGTAGAATGAGGGCTGGGGCGCAAGAATTTTGGGTTAACATAGTATGGTAATTCTAATTATACATGGCAAAGTTGAGCCAAAGAAATGACATGACACCCCCCAAAATCTATAGTTTTTCACCTATAGATTTATATAGGTAAGAGTGGGAAATCTTTATGATATTAATGGAAAAATAGCGCTAATAGTACTGCCATTATTAGGAAATGACTGAATGGTGAGCTTTCCATTAAAGCGTTTAACTCTAGAATTGATGCTTTGTAGACCTACGCCTTTTTTAACTTCATTCGGATTAAACCCAACACCATTGTCTTGGTAAATTACAGAAAAGTGTTTGCTGGTTTGAGTAACGGCTAAATGAATTGAGGATGCTGAAGAATACTTAATACCATTATTTAAAAGTTCTTGAACAACTCTATAAATGTTAAGTTGTAGGGAATCATTTAACTTACTTTGAATAGTATATACAAATGTAATCTTTGATTTTTGTTTTGTAGATTGTGATGTGTTAACTAGTTCTTCAAGGGCTTTTTCTAAACCATAGGACTTAAGAACAGGAGAAAAAAGCTCGTGAGAAATTGACCTAGAACGTGCATTAGCATGAACCAGTAAATTGTCAACCCTACTATAAAGCTCTTCACTATTATTACTTAACAATACTGATTTTGAATGCGTAAATAGCATTCGCGCCATACCCAATGTTGCACCCAAATCATCATGTAACTCTTGAGAGATGCGTTCTCTTTCATTTTCTTGAGCATCAATGGTAGCAGATATTACGGCTATGTCTTTTTCATTACGCGATTTGATTATTCTCCACAGAGCTATTCCAAGAAGGATGATAAGTATGATAAAACCTATTAGAAAATACGTTCTGATTGTTAAATTTTCTGCTTCTTCTTGCTTTTTAGATAGTTTCAAATCGGAGATTTGGCGGTCACGTTCAGATGCTTCATACTTCTCTTGCATTTCTGCTATTGCCCTTGCTTTCTCCTTGTCATAAATTTGGTCTTTAACTTCTACAAATTGTTTGAGGTATTTTAGAGACAATGCGCTATTACCCGTTTTTTCATATGCCTCGCTAAGGTTAAAAAGTATTTTCTTTTTGTAATCGGGGTAGTTAAGCGTATCTGTATAGTGTAATGCTTGCCTAAAATAATTTATCGCTTCTTCAAATTTGTTTGACGTTAATTTTAAGTAAGCCAAATTATTGAGATTTATGAGTATTCCTTCTTTGTCATTAATTTCTCTACTAATTGCCATAGATTTATTAATGTAATATTCTGAAGAATCTTTATTATTTAATCCTTGGTATGCACTAGCAATATTGCCAAGTACTATGCTTCTGCTAAGCTTATTTTTATTGGGAATAAATTTTAGGTTGTTTTTGTAATATCTTAATGCATCATCAAATTTTTGTGTTTCTATATATAATGAAGCTATGTCACCAGCAGATTTTGCTTTAAATAGGGAGTCTGTACTCAATAAACTTTTATTATAAACATCTACTAGTAGTTTTTCAGCTGAATCAAAGTTTCTTAATAAAACATGAGTTAACCCAAGTGTTGATTTAATCTTAGAATTTAAATCTTCGTTTACTGAATTCAATTTTAGAGCAGCTGACAAGTAAAATACTGTAGAATCAAATTGCGCAAGATTTTTATACCCAAACCCTACTAAATATAACAAAGCAGACTTTTCTTCATTGCCATTAAGTAATTGAATCGTTTTTTTATAAAATGGGATGCCAAATTCAAAGTTCTTAGACTCATAAAGAGAGTCCCCGTTTTTAATTAAATATTGAATATCCCTATTCGTAATTTTATATAAAAAAGAAGCAGCTTTATCTTGCGCATTTGCTGATAAAACTGCTAAAAGAATTAAGAGAGTTAAATATGATTTGGCTATATTCATTAACCAAATATACTTTAAATATTATTGCTATCCATGTCTAACAATAACTCCGCCATTACCATTACTACCCCCACCATTAACCACAACTTCTAGGTATGGCTTGGTGTTGTCTAATACAAGGTTAGTGTCAATGTTTACGCTACCATCAAAAGAAAATGGATTACCGTTGCCCACTTCCTCAAGCTCAATAGTAACTTTTATGCCTGGTAATGCCGTAGTACTATAATCGTTAATCTGTTCTTGAACAACGGATTTTTGGCTGTAACGTTTCCCCGGACTAAGAACGGTGTATTCAAGGGTTTTGCTTCCGTTTGAGTTTGCAATTAATTTAGCTAATACTGAATTCATAATGTTTGTGGGTTTTAAGATTAATAATAATTACAAATAAATATACAATTATATAGTTACACAACCCCTTTTTATATAGTTTAAGCACTATATAATTCTATGAAAAAACTAAAATAAACTATATAAAAATATAGTAAAAAACTATGTGTTTTGGGGTTAACTGTTTAAAAGTAAAATGGTTAATTTGCATTATGAAATCTCTATATCTTACTATTGTTAATTTTATATTAATACTTGCTATTGTTGTAGCATGTTCTGAAAATGAGTCTAAAAAAAAGAGTATAGCAAAGGAACTTTTATTAGAACAATGTGAGGTAATAATATCTAAGGTTGATGTAATGTATTTAAGCGACATGCCTGAAGATTCGTATGCTGCTTCTTGCGATTGTATTTCTGAAATTATTGCTGCCGATTTAGCAGAAAATTACTCATCCGAAAAAATAAATCGAATGAAAGAAATACCTTATGAACTAGTTCGAGAAATTGAATCTAAGTTAATTAAGCACAGAGATGAGATAGGAGATAATTGCCTTTCAAGAACTAGTCAATAATACCCATTTTAAAAGCAATTCTAGCTAAGTCTGTAGTAGAAGTAACGCCCAATTTTAAGCGTAGATTTTTTTTGTGATAATCTACTGTTGCTATGTGAATGTTTAACCTATCAGCAATTTTTTTTCCTTTTACTCCTTCAGCTATAAGTTTTAAAATTTCTAATTCTCTTTCGCTTAACTCTGTGTTTGGCTCAAATTTGGCCAGTGCCATCATCTGAGAAGATTCTCTACACAAATATTGCTTGCCATTAAGAACAGCACTAATGGCTTTAAGTAAATCATTAACTCCTGTGCTTTTAATCAAATAACCATCTATACCATTTTTTAAACCATTGCTTACATACTCTTTATTTGAATACTGAGACAGCAATATTACCTTTATATTAGGTCTTAATCTTTTCACCTCTTTAGCTAAATCCAAACCACTTTTTTCGGGAAGTTTAATGTCAGAAATCACCAAATCAATATTTCTGTAATTATTATTCAAATACTCTATGGCTGATTCTGCATTATTCTGCTTGGATATAACTAAATGGGTACTTTGATTTTCGATTAAGAATTTAAGCGAATCGGTAACAATTTCGTGGTCGTCAACTAAAACTATATTAGCCATAAATAGGTTTGTATATGAGGTTATAAATTTACAAAAATTCTGCTTTTATCGAATCATTAACCCTATAAAAACCAAAATGGTCATTCCTCGTTCGGATGACCATTTTGGTACTTTGCCTATGAAAAAACTAATTGTTAACCTTAGCGCTAAGGTAATAATTTTTGTAAATATGAAAAACATTGGGTGTTATTTTTTTTTGACTTTAGGGTTTTATTCTCTATACGAAATTTCAAGAGCCCTAGAAATCTCATTGGCAAGGTTAGTTAGTTTTTAAGAGAGGCATTTTTTTTATATAATGTTGGTAATAGCTTTCTTCCTACCATTAATTGATTGTAATAAATCCCTATTATTACAATAATCATTTCTGGAGTTACATACTTCATTTCATAAAAAAAACTATGCCACCAGTCAAAATCATCTATAGATTCAGGGAAACGCCAAAGAAAGCCTATTCTGATTATTTGATGAGCAAACATAAATAGAATTTGAAACACCAATAGTATTCGCCAATGATAATGTATTTTTTTTGTAATTTTTATAAGAAAGGGGCTAAATGGAGCAGTAATTAAACCATTAATAAGAAATAGATTACTTTCCAAATCAGCACCAGATGTGTAATATATATAGTCAAAAGAATAAATTATTTTATAAGATAAATGGCCAATTCCGATTACTATTAATTCATTTATGGCAAGGCATATTAAAATGAATTTTATCCAGTTATTAAATATTATCATAAGTAATGGAATGAATTTTTCTTATTTTCTAGTTCTCTATCTTCATTACCTGTAAATATATTATTTGAATCACATTTTTCTGTTCCGATATCGCTTTGAAATGGTCTTCCTGCTCCCCGAGAACAAAATCCCTTATCGAAAATTTTATACTCTATAATTTTAGTGACAATTTCTACGTGACGATCACCAAGCATAACCACAATATCCCCAATTTTAACCTCATCTATTGTTTTTCTTGTTTTAAATCCATTACCTGATTTAATTTGTCTTGGATCATAATAATGCCTATTACTAGCCATAATATTTTTGCCTGCATAAAATAGAGCATCACCCACAAAGATATTACAGGTCCATATACCTGTGCGGTCATTGCCCCAAAATACACTCCATAAATCACTTCTCCATTTTGAATAAGCCGTTTTTAATTTAGAAAGATCCGTGTTATTCATTATAACAGTAGTTGTATCTTCTTTAAAACCAGCTATAACAGCTAATGTCCTTCGTTGATTGGGAGCCAAACCCTTCCAATCATCCCAAGTGTTAAATTTCTTTGGCTTTGATGTGGCTGATTTTAGTTTTCCATTTGGAGAAAAGAACCAACCTTGTTTTTTCGTTTGAAAGTTCCAGTAAGAATCCATTATTGTCTTGTCACTACCAAGTTTTTTTGCTGCATCTGCTAAATTCATATCTAATAAGTTGTTTCCGCCTACTTTAATTTCTTATCGGGAAAATAATGTCTGTAAACCAAAAAAATGGTGCCGCCTAAAATGGTGTCAAAACAACCATAAATTATTCTTTCTGTATTGTTATTTGCTGTTATCAAAAAATATAGAACAATAAAAAATGCGACTAGTCCGGCTATGACTAAAAGTAGTTTGATGAACATAGTAAAAATAATTTCATATACCTGAACTCTTTCTTTTGTCAATTCCTTATTATTACTCATACGACTGCCTTATTAAGTTGATAAAATTCAATTTTTAAAATCTCGGACTTTTTAAACTCGTGTTTGCCGATCTCAAGCATTAAGCAAGTGTCGCATACAATTTTTTCAGGAATTTCTTTTTCTGAATTGTAATGATTTATGAGTTTACCACAGTCAGGACACTCAACACCAACTCTCCTTTTAAAGAGATTTTCTTTAACTGCCATTTCGCATAAAGTCTTAGCAGTTGGCGTATTTAGGTTGTAAAAACTCCGAATGTTTTCAACATAAATCCTATCAGGATTAGTTGCACTAATAACGTCAAGTCGCTTATCTATAAAACGACCTAAGAAGGATTTATCAATTATTTGAAAGAATTTCTCTAACCACATTTTTATTTTGATTTGCATTTTTTGAAAATAAAGGTATGCTTATTTGTCCACTAGCAGGATCAACCGTAAAATGATCGGGAAGAATTTCATCATCCCTAAGATATTTAAAAATCATTTTCCTTAGAGGGGCATTTACTAGGTTTTGATAAACATCTGGATACTGGCTCTTTAGGGTATAATTTTCATCCATTGTTTCAGTTGTAGTTGACCTGTCTTTTTTCCATTTAGCATATTTGGAATCAATTGAGTCATTAGCCCAAAGTTGCTTTATACCCCTGTTTAGGTCACATATAGTTGGTCTTAAATGTGCAAAATGTGTACACACTTGTTCTATAATTTTCAACTCGTCAATTACCTTTTCAGCATTTATCACTTTTCTGTTTTGGTCAAAATAATTGCTCATATTTTTTTCCAAAATAGTTGCATAGAATGTAAGGTGTGAGTTGGAAAGTACAATCTGAATTGGTTGGTGAAAACTTAAAGTTGTTTCTTCAAACGGGTTTGTCAAAATTACTCTAAAATCTATAATTGGAGAAATTGTTATTAATGTAACCCCATTGAGATTTGTTTGGTGTACAATGTCAATAGGGAATAGATTTAGATTTAGATTGTTAGGCGTTAGAGCTTGCTCAAGATTATAAATGTAAACATGTTGTTTTGTATGCTCTAAGTTGACATAGCAAAAGGAATCTATAATTGCTTTTGCATTTCCGTTTAATATTTCGTTGTAGAGTTCGTCTGAAACCTTTGTAGAATTGAAATGTTCTTTCAGAACTTTCACAGGAAAAAGTCTAAGAAGTCTTTTTAAAATGTCACGTTGTGTATTCATTTGTTGTAGTTAACTTGTTCATTTATTTTACTATAAACTTGATCCTCTCAGAAGTTGTTGAGTAAAAACTTCTGAGAGACAACTTGTATTGGGTAGATTCTCACTATTAGTGTTCACTTTGATTTTCTCAAGTTTATCACAATAGTTTAATAGTGTTTCAATTATAGATGTAGAAATTAATTCTACACGTTTCATTTCTTTTCTAAACTTTGATTCTCTATTTCCGATAAAATTTCCATTTTAATTTCATCCATATGTTTTTCAATCCATTTGTTGTGTAGCCGCTTAAAAATAAACCAAAACAGTAAAGAAATAGGGATACTTAAAGCGACAAACAGCAGAAATTCTATGTTCTCATCTTTATCGTTTTGTATTTTATACTTTAAGTAAAAAAGGAAGCCCAAAACGAATCCTAAACAAAGAAAAAAGATAAGCTCGAACGCTTTCTTAAAAAAGTAAAATACTCCTCTTATTCCTTTATTTACATACTTAATCATCTTATTGCTCTCCTATTAAAACCATAAAAAAGAGAAGAAATAACACTGCAAAAAAGACTAGTGTTGAAAGTAAGTAGTATTTAAAAGATAGTATCCACGATTCTTTGTCGCTTAAATTCAAGATGTTTTTTATCACACTTTTGGTGCGCCAAATAATCCAAGCAACAGGAACAGCAGAAAGCGACTCTGTATATTCTACATTGTTATGTATTAAGTAAAATGATAATAGTGTTAGTATGTGTGGAGGGATAAAGACATAGCATAAAGAATATAATGTGGTTTTCAGCTTTGTTTTACAAACTAATATATCTCCTTTACGGTGAATAAAAATTGCTATAAGTAAAGGGATGGATAAGTAATAAATGGCAGCACTTAACAATCTAATTTCATCAGATGACTCTAAAAAATCTGTAATTCTTATAGAAGCATACGATAACCATTGAAATGGCGAGTATTCTAAGTAAGCAAATGGAAAAACAACCAAAACAACAAACAATAGAAGAGGCGAAACATAATCGTCAAAGCGAATTTTTGTGTCTTTGTTCATCTCTTCCGAAACGTAGCCATAAATCCACGATGGATTAAATGTGATTTTAACAAATGTTTTAGGAACGAAATAAATGGCTAAAAGAAGTTCATATAGAAACTCTTCTAGTGACAAGAGTAGTCTAAAAATGTTCATAGCTATTGTATTATCAATTCTATAAATTTATCTAGTTGCTGACTATGATTTTGTGCTGTTTCAGTCCCCAGTGCTTTAAGCCCTAGAAGGTTTTTTTCAGAAGCATCATCCATTGATGAGTTTACATCACTTGGCATTTCGGTATTAACCCGTAAATATTGAGATGGTTTCTCAACGGCATCATACATCTGCTTTAACTGATAGTCTACAGCATCAGCCACGCCAGACATCATTATATCAATAATTGGCTTAATCCACTGAGCAGCACCCCAATCTTTTGCTTTTTTGTATTCATAAGGGTCTCTTACAAAACCAGTTCCTATTGACAAAATAGCCATGTCTTTTGCCGTTACTTTAAACTTTGATACAGCTTCAGCATATGCGCATAGTGTTGGGTTATTGACAAAAACACCTCCATCAATTAATGGATATTGAACCCCAGTTTCAGACTTAATGTTTGAACATTCAAAATATGTAGGTGCAGCAGAAGTGGCTCTAGCAACATCTCTCACTAAATAGTCCCATGCTTTGTCTTTTTTAGCATCGTGTTGTGTGAAAAATTGACCTTTTCTTCTTTTAATATCATATGCAGTAACAAGGCAGGGTTTAAGTAACTGACTTAATTTTGTTTCACCAAAATATGCCTTTACTGCTTTTTCAAAGTTGTCAGCAGGATATTTTTCATCAAATATCCCCGCCCCACTTTTAATTTTATGTTTGAGAGGAATACTAAAAATTTCTCCCCCTTTTTCAAGATATAGATTAACAACTTCTTCTGCATTAAACTTAGGTCTGGTTTGATCGTTTAAGTGCGGACATAAATAAGCTATTGAAAGTATTCCTCCAGTGCTTGTTCCAGCAATTAAATCAAAATAATCAGCAATTCTTGCATTAGGATTTTTTGTCTTTTTTTGGATTTTCTTTTCTAAGGACACCAATACTTGCCCGGGTATTATTCCTCTTATACCACCCCCATCAATCGATAGAATTCTAAATAGTTTTTTGTTTTCCATAGTTTATTAATTTTAATTAAATGTTCTAATTTCTATTAAATTGTTTCGCAGTTAAAACTTGATTTATGGACAAAGCGGGTGCATCGTCAGGAACGTCAATAGATGCACCAATATCAATAATATTAGCTTTGTAATTGGGATTTGGATTTTCGAAAGGTCTAATCGATCTGATTTGAATTCCTGCTCTTATTAAAGCAAGAGCAACTATTTTCACATCTTCAATATTCACATTTTTCCCATACCAAATACAGTCTGAAACATAATTTTCCATTAAGCTAGAAGCTGGCCTTTTTTCATACCTGTATCCAAGTTCATGTAATGAGAATAATAGTTTTTCATCGTCTATTGACTTAACATAATACCTTACTGTTATATTAGAATTAGGGATATGACTTTTAGACAATTTTTGAATTTGTTTATGGGCTTTTATGCTATTGTTAATGATAATATCTTTGTTAGAAAGCTGCATGATACTGTCTATCGGTAAACCAAACGTACTCATCAATTCACCTTCAAGCTCTTGCTTTTTTGTAATAAGCGATTTAAATTCATTTTCTTTTTGTTCAACCTGTTGATTGACTACAGAAAGTTGCTCTTTTACTTTTGAAAGCTCATTAAGCTTAGTGTTAAGTTCGTGACCAAAGTACAATAGGCAAACGACAACAATGCCTATTGGTATAATAGCATACAAAAACGCTGAGTTTCTTTGTTTTCTTTGGATATCAGTAATTACTTTGTCATATTCGGATTGTTCCATATCTCAAAATGATTTTAAAATTATTTCGTCAATCTTCTGCTTGATGATTATTTTGTCTTCATCCGAAGGCATTGGTGGCCCACAATATCGTCCTCTAAAAAGATGTAATGCCTCAATTCTATTATTAATATTATAAATCTCTCTTAAGGGCCACGCAACACCTATAGAAGTTAAAGCAATTCCACCTAGAGTAGTTAATGTTTTAGCGATTTCTTCATCGGTTAGCAATAGAATTCCTATTGAAATAGCTCCCACTCCTAGTGTTGAAGCTACTATAGCCCATATCTTAGCTCTTTGAATCATTCTCTTATGAAAAATCAAAGCATCATCGCAGTTTTTAACAATAATATCCATAGAGGGGTATAGTTTATTATAACAGTTTGGCTAATTCAAAGTGCATTCCGTCTTTTCTGGAAAAATGACCCCCCCAATAAAATCCCAGCTTGTTTGCAATAGAAACAAGTTCTCTTAAGCTTCCTTTTTCTCCTACAAGCGCGGGGTTTACCCCCAAAGCATTCCATTTGGCGTTTAAATCTATGGCAATGCCATAAGCATGTGAGCTTAGAGTTTTAGAACTTCCTCGAATTAATCTTGCATTAAGTGCCCCATCGTAGGTTAATATTTTATCCGTTAATCCTGCTTTTTTCCAATCTGTAAAAAGTTGTTGAAATTGGGGAGCTGCTTTTTTGTGAACAGAAATCCTATTAGTGTTATAAGGAGGAAGTTTTTTAATCTGTGGCAGTTCTATAGTAATGATGTTATCTTTTCTAAAACCATTAGTTATGTTAACACTACTTCCATTTGCAAGAACGTTAAATTCAATTTTACCAAATATGCTTTGCATTTGTGGGGCTGTGAGTGGTTTAAAGTTTGGTGCTAGTGGCCAATTTGAACCTAGTTTTTCTTTGTCTTTCGGGTCTTCTACCAAGAAAAAACCTAACTGCATGGCCTTGGCATAGCTTTGATTACCCACTACACCATCTACAAATAGTTTGTGTTTTTTTTGAAAATCTTTAGTGGCGAGTTCTGTTCTATTTCCAAAATCCCCATCAGCAATAAGCTTATAGCCCTGACCAATCAGGAAGTATTGCCAATTTATTACTTGTTTACCTTTGTCTCCTTTACGTAGTGCTTTCATAGTTTTATGAAGTTTGATTTCACAAATAAAAAACACGCCACTGTCATTTTATGACCGTAAAGAAAATTGTTAAAAAGTTTTTTTAGCACTCAGAATTTTTTGGTATCAAAAAATTAATCGATACTACTAAAATAGTACCTGAGAATTTACTAGGTGAGCTTTTTAGTTATAGCTAATGCTTGGTTTTATATGATAAAATTCTACTTTCATTCAATTCTTTTACCATTTTTCCCCGAATTACAAGAAACCATATTTATCAATATTACAAAAAGTGAATGAATACTTAGCTTTTAGAGGCAGAATAGATTAAAAAGTGTTTAACTTTAGATAAAATGTAAAGAAGTTAGTTGTAATTTTTTTACTTGCTTCATACCCCAAGGGTCATCATCATAGCCATCATCGAACCAACCTTTTGGGCTGCGTTCTTCTTGTCTTTTTGGCCTATGTAGGCGTTCGCGCATCTTGTTACGACATTAAAAATAAAGGGCGTCAATAATTAGTATTAAAATAATGGTGGAGAGTGTAAATATGTTTGTTTTACGTTCAATAGTTTTTTTATATCTTTTGTAGAATAAAAGACCTAAGACTGCTGAAATAATAAAGGACAGAACCAATTGCCACTCTAAGTAGATTTGTAGAGGAAATTCTTCTTTTTTATTAGGAAATAACAGATAGAATATACGCATCAATGCATTTGTAAAAGAAAAAATAGCAGTCACATTTACAATAAAGAAAACAACATTTACAAACCATTTTTTTTCAATAATAAGGTGTGTGACCAATACCAATACATAGAAAGGGATTAAAATGTAACTGACTTCTTTTTTTATAAATCCCAAAGTAAAAAATAGAGAAGCATAAGATAATAAGATGTATGCTAAAAATAATGTTCGTGACATAGGTTTATATTTAAAAATATTAATGTGTTTATTTAACAACAAACGAATCTTTTACCGCATAGTTAAATTTATTTTTTTCAATTGATACTGTTTCCTCACTACCCCAAGTCCAAACAGTAAAGACAGCCCTTCCATCCTCTATTGTAATTTTTGATTTTACAATTATGTAATGATTTCCTAGAACCGAATTAATATAACTATCTGGTTTGTCCGATTTTTTCGATCCCCCTTTTCCTTTTTTATCCGTACCATCTAATTGATTCCAATCTACTAGCAAAACAATAGTATTTCCTTTATTAAATTCATTGTTAATTGATTCTATACTTGGTGAAGATGTACGGTTTTCAGTAACGTTATCAATATTTTCTAACCAATAACTCATCTCCCAATGGGTTGTAAATGCAGTTACCCCAGCATCCTCCGATGGATCATAGTCATAAATGGCATTTTCACTGTGTCTAATAGCAGAGAATAACATCCAGTCAACGCTTGCCATTCCCTCAGTAACTGTTTGGTTAAAAGTGTCAGGATTAGCCTTAACTATAAGATTATTGTAAGTAAATTGTCCCATTTGATATAAATCAATAACAGATCGCACATAGTCAATCGGGTCATAACTAGACCAAATAACAGAGTATGCTGCAGGACCACAAAGATTTAAACTTTTTTGTTTGTGAGATTCTGGATTATTTACTCTTTCAATTAACTCTTCGGCCAGCTGTGAAGCAGAGATATTTTTATACGTTGGAGTTATTTCATATGTTTTATCAAGAAAAGCAATATATCTTTTATTCGGATTTTCCTTAAAAAAGTTAATTTTTTTAAACGCTTTTTGTTTATCACTCTTGTCCTGTTCTGGTAAATTGTTTTGAGTTATCAAACTCTTTTCCTCTTGTTGAGAAGCACTTGTGGTTTTTGTATCACTAGTTTCAGCTAGTTCTTCTTCTTGCTTAGGTGTATCCACATTGTTGCCTCTAAGCATTCCATTAGGAAAGTCATCAGGGTTAATGGTATGTCCTTTAAGTCGTGTAAAGACATTATCAACTTTTTTTCTATCTCCAAATACTCCGTTAGGGAAGGCATCAAGAAAGTTGTAGCCACTTAAATCGGACTGAGTTGATTCCGTTTCGTTTTCCTGCATAGCACTATCGTTCTCGCTTCTTCTGGCGGGTTCTTCTTGTCTTGTGGGTTTATGTAGGCGTTCGCGCATGGTAGAGTAAATTTAGTGGTTTTTGCAAATAAAAACAATCCCACTGTCATTTTATGACCGTAACGAAAATTGTAGGGAAAAATTCAAATAATTCTTCCTTCTTTCTCTAATTCTTTTTTTATTCCTTCTTCAATATCTGCTAAAGAAATAACGGTGCTTTCTCTAGATAATGCCATTAATGAACTATATCTAGAAACATTCATAATTGCTCCTCCAGAGAGTTCAAATTTTGCAGCTAAATCTTCTATCTTTACTCTATCGTCAAGAGATGATACTTTAGAAAAAGCGTTTTCCCACAGTGCAATCTTTTCAGCTGTTTTAGGCATAGGGAAATGAATGATAGACTGAAATCTTCGAGTAAAGGCCTCGTCAATATTATTTTTCATATTTGAGGCAAGTATAACCAACCCATCATAATCTTCTATACGCTGTAACAGAAAAGAAATTTCTTGGTTGGCATACCTATCGTGCGAATCATTTACACTAGTTCTTTTTCCAAATAATGCATCTGCTTCGTCAAAAAATAAAATCCAGTCTTTATGTTCGGCTCTGTCAAAAATTTTAGATAGATTTTTTTCTGTTTCACCTATGTATTTTGACACGACCATAGACAGATCTATTCTGTACACATCTTTGTTGGTGTGCTTGCCGAGTAATGTAGCGGTTAGTGTTTTGCCTGTTCCTGGTGGACCATAAAACAAACTGCGATATCCTTTTTTTAGCTTTTTACTCATGCCCCATTTATGCATAAGTGTATCGCCATGTTTAATCCACGCTTTAATTTCGTTCAATCCTTCTTTAGTATTTTTGGGTAAAATAAGGGCTTCCCACTCCATTTCTGTAGTAAGAAGTTTGGCAGGGAAGTCGGCATCGAAATCGGGCTTGCTTTCAATATTTCTTAACGCCAAGTTTATTAGGTCTTTTGAAGGAATAAGTACACCACTTAAGTATGGTTCATGGGAATCTGTATTACCAATAGTAATAAGGTTGTCTTTATAAAAATTATGGGTTTTATCGAAAAAATGTAAATAATTAATGCGTTTACTTTGACTATTTCCTCCTAATATAAATAATGCCGTTTCGCCTGTAGGAATAAACCCTTTATGATTCTTGCCCCTTATACCCCCATAAATAGTCGATTTACCATCAAAAAAATCTAGCAAGTTAGGTGAAATGTATGGTGCCAATGCCAAGGCGAGCACCATTCTTTCTTCCGTAGAAAATCTTTTTTTGGCTATAAATTTACCATATAAATCTTTTGCACTACTAAGGTCGGGCGGTAAATGCTTGAGTGTTGCATCTTGAGATATCTCATCTTTTTGATTCTCTTTCGATTGTCCTAGTGTGTTACCGAGCCATTCTAATTCTTTAATAATACTTGTGGCATCCATACATTGATCCTTTCATTAATACCTATATACGCACATTTTGTGAAACATTGATACACCTAGTAGATTATATATTGCATATGACACATACATATTATATCAACTCTTACAAAGAAAAGTATATTCACGGTCATTTTATGACCGTGAAGTGTTTTGTTGAAAATTTACCTCATAAATTATTAAGCATATGGAATCAAAAGGTTTATTTTTTGAGACACATCAGGTGATTTTTCCTTCAAAAATTCTTTAAACTGCTTCAAAAGTTTTTCTAACTCCTGGAAAAACGGTGCTAATTTCGATTTGCCGGATTTAGCAAAAAACTGTTTTTATCATATTACGAGCTATCAAAATCAAAACTACTCCTTATTCAACCGCGCTATTTCATCATGCAACTCCTGATCCCAAATAAATTCCATATCGAATTTACCATCTGGCCAAAGTTTAAAAACTGCTCGATTCCAACGGTTAGTACCGCCTTCTGTGGTCACTTTATGAATAGCCATTAAATTATCTCCAAAATTATCAGGGAATTCAAAAACATCCATATCTTTTGTTACATTATCAGTTGTAACATAACTTGCCTCATAGCTACAATACCCTTCAAGAACCTCTATATTTAATAATGTTTCTTTCCAATCACCTTCAGTGTTTGAAGATAGAACATTACCAATGAAGTGATAAATTTCACTTAAATTTTTAGTCATATTTTTTAATTTTTGAATTCACGAATTTTTGATTTTCCATTTATTGTTTCTTTTACTTTAAAACCAATTGGCCGCTTTGAATTTCCTTCAAAAATAGGCCGAATATCCACTTCAACCTTTTTACCTGCTGCGAGCTCTTTCGCCCAATCATTTTCCATCTTTTTCCAAGCACCTTGATTCAATGAACCTTTTTGGGGGAGGTAGTTTATCTGTTCACCAGGTCCATAAAAACGGTCGGCTATCAAATGCCCTCCTTCGTCTGTTCCTTTTACTCCGTCCTTTAGTTCAACCGATTTTCCTTGTTGGTGGGTGTTTCTTCCTCTTGGCTCTAATTTTAATTCTCCGCTTACTTTTTTTACTCTACCTAATTCATCCGTTTCGTAAAGATAACCATCTATTTTATATTTTGCATTTGGTTTTAATGGTGAATTTAACTCTTTACTCCATCCTTCACCTTTTTTTCCTCCTTTAATTTCCTCAATTTCACCATGTCCTTTTTTATCATCAACATCTGAGGTTTTCTTAGTGTCAGCATCAGGCTTTTTATCTTTAGCTCCACCATCCGGGGCATCTTGTTTACCTGTTGGTTTCTTAGTTTCAACATCAGGTGATTTTTTCTTCAAAAATTCTTTAAACTGCTTCAACAGTTCTTCTAACTTCTGAAAAACGGTGCTAATTTCGATTTGCCGGATTTAGGTAAAATGATTTTTCCTTAATTTTAAGTAGTGTTTAGATTCCGTAGTTTAAAATATAACTTGAAATAACTACTACTTTAAAATTTGTTTAATTAAGTTCATATACTTTTCGTCTTCATTTTCGAAAATACTTTCACGCACCATCATAAATGCTCGTAATAAGTATTCCTTGGATTTATCAAATTCACTAAGTTCAAATAAAGACTCCCCCAATCGCAAATTTATGAAAGGATTATAAATTGCATCAGGACAGTTCATAGCATCATAAAAGTATTTCTTTGAAGCTATATAATCTTTTTTTTGGTAATACATATCTCCAATACTTGAAAGAAGCCAAGTACTGGCTTCCCACTCTTGTTTAGGGTGAGGCAATAACTCATAGGCTTGAGAAAAAAATTGAATTGCTTCGTCAAAATTATTTTCATCTGCTTCCTTATTTCCTTTCTCCGATAATTCATCAATTTGTTTGTACAATATATCTTCTAACATAGCCTATTCTATTACAAGTTTGATGTATTCTTTTTCTTCTGACCCAGGTATTCGTCCCTCAGATTTTTTAAAAGCTGTTTTAAATAAACGTTTTGCAGATTCAAAATCTTGAAGAGCAAATTCAACTCTTCCTTCTAAATATTCTCGTTCACCATCATCAATTCTATCTTCATCACATTTATAAATTAACTTAATCCATTCTTTAGCAATTATCTCTTTGTTGTTTCTTAATGAAAGCTGAACAATATACTTAATAATGTGAAAGCTTTCTGGTACTTCCTTCTTGGGTTCAGGCAATATATCCCATGCCTTTTTCAAATAATTAAAAGACTCTTTAAAATTTCCTTTTGCATTTTCTTCTTTCGCCAATTCAAATAGATTGTTTATTTGAATTTCAAGTTCATCTGTGTTCATATCTTCATCTTTAATATGTTCGTGTTCAGAGAAAAATTGCCAGTCATCATCATTATCATGGGAAACATAGACAATTGGAAATTTATCCAATAAATACTGTCTATTAAACCAGCCTCCCGGTCTAGATGAAGACTCTATTATATAATCCCAACTTTTGTCTTTAACATTTCGAAAATAATCAATTGAAGGTCTTAATTTTTCATAGTAACCTAAATGGACTTGTTTTCCTTTGGTTTTTTCGCCAATTGGTGGTACCGCTTTCTTTTTTTGTATTTTATCTCCTACATTATCAGGAATTATTTTATCTACCTATTTAAGCGATGTGCTTAATTTCGCCAATGTGAGTATTTTGCTGCTTTATTTGGAAAAGAAAGCTATTGCAAAATATTATTCCTTCCAATGCACCATATCATAAGGGTAATACGGTTGCTCTTTTAAAATAGTATCGTCCAATTTTAGAATTTTTACCAATGCCCCGCTTTCAAAACTCCAATAACCGAAATGAACACCCCATTTACTTTTGTGGTCGCCATGCCATCCGCAACTTCCATGACCCGGGTACCACTCTTTGTTAATGTATTTTTTTAACCTCTCGATTGCCTGTGTTTTGTCATTTTTTGCTAAATTAATAACTTCTTGTGTGGTAGTATAGGGCTTTGGGTATTCAAAACTTTCTGTTGTAATTGCTCTGTTTGGGTTTCTGTATTGGATTAAAAAATCAACTAAATAGTCTTGCAGGTTATCTCTTTCAACTAAGCTAACCAATTTATTAAAATACTCGTCTTCTATCTCTAACATTATACCTATTGACAGATACCAAACCATTTCAACATACCCACTTTTTGCCTGCCAACCTTTTTCCATAAAAGAAATACCCTGAATGTAATCTTCTTTTAACTCAGAAACTGGAAGTCCTAAAGAGTATTTTGAAATGAGGATTTGTTTATTCCTCATAATCATTACAGAAAACTGATCCATAATTCTCTCAGAATCCCAATTATGCTTATTTACAATGTATTCTTCGTAATCTCTTTTATTACATTTAATATCAAAATCAATGTTTTCAGAATACTTTTCTTTTGAATTTAATTTATCTCTTAGCATCACCTGTATATTTATGGCCATACGCCAATTTTTTTTCCATCTTTATCAAGTTTAAATGTAGTAACATTTCCTGATTCATCTACCTTACTTAATATCTTATCAACATCACCGTTTTTCATTGATTGAATAATATCATCTGCCTTTTGCTTACCTACTTCAGACTCCAATCTTTCTCTAACCCATTTATCACTCATCTGAGGACCATCAGCAGTTTTTGGGTTTAATTTCCCCTGTCCATATTTTGATTCATTGATAACATATTTCGGAGGTGGGCTACTATTCTCATAAATCCCATCAATTCCTTTTCTTAAAGGGTCGTCTATCGTTTTTGGAGGGTCATCTCCAATTCTTTTCATGTTATGCTTTTCTTTCAGATGGGTGTCTGAAACAATTTCTCCAAAGTTACCTTTTTGTTTGGCAGTGGCTGACTTGGGGTCAAAATTAAGCTTCTTCTTTGTTGTTACTTTCTTATATTTCTTAGTTATTCCCTCAATAATATCAACAATTTTTTTACCTACTTTTCCAAAATACTTGAGAAATTTTGCTCCCCATTTAACTCCTGTGGCAATACCAGCTGTAAATATAGCCATTACAATTTCACCTATTACATAACCCACAACTCTACCTCTAAAAAACCAACGATCAAAAACATCTTCGGCATTCCATTGTTTATCAAAATCACTCATCCATGAATCTATCCCCTTTCCTATCTCTTCAAGTAAGTCTAACCAATCTTGGGAAGTCATGTTTTTTATTTGGTGGTAGAGCTCTTTGCCTTTTTTATACAACTCACCAGTTATAGCACTTATTATTACTTTAACAAAACCTTCTACTACTTCATAGATACCCACAAACAAATCAACAATAGACTCTACAAACCCCCAAACCAAGCCTGCGATAAAGCCGGCAACACCTTTTATTACCTCCCAAGCTGAAACAAAAAATTCTACTACGCTATCCCATGCTTTAGCTAGGGCATCCCAAAATGCATTCTTTAAAGATCCATCCGAAATTAATCCAGCATCTTTTAACATCTGAACAAACTTTTTTGAAGGTATCCAAATACCTGTGCCTGCTTTTATATGAGGGTTGTAATGATAGGGGTCTCCCAATTCAAACATCCCTGGTGTTTTAGTATTAGTTATATTTTTTTGCCTATTGGCTTTATAATTGGCATATATAATTGCGTTTATGTATAGGCGTTTGTCTGTTTCTTTGTCTAACTGATATTTTTTCTTAGCAACACTCCACAACGTATCTCCTTCGTTTACTTTATAAAGTTCTGCATTGGGTTCAGGAGGATTAAAAGCTAAAGCATGATGCTCAATCCATCCGTTTTTTCCATCTAAAGAGCTTATAAAATACCAACCGTCATATTCACGTAATACAAGTACTCTTGTATTTATAGAAAGTTCAAATTTGTAGCCCTCCATTCCTAGAGAATTAATTCTAGGACGAGGCACATACTTCACCTTATACCCATCTTCGGAAATAACACCAACATCACCAACACTTTTTCCTTTATTTCCAATTACAAAATCCTTGTCATCTTCATTAAGAAAAGAAGGTAAAGTATTTTCTTTAATTGGTAATAATTCTTGTTCATTATATAGGCCTTCTTTTTTAATTTTTTCTTTGGTCTCTGGTGTTAGTAGCCCATATCCGTTATTTTTTGTTGTTCCATATAATTTTAATTGAGCCTGTTCTACCAACTTGCGAAAACTTTCTGCTTCATTTGTAAAGAGTTCATTAAGTAAGTCTATTGAAAAAGGAAATTTATATTTAGAAATAGATATTTCATGGTAGTTTAGGTAGCTCATGAAATAAAACATATCTGACCTAGTAATGGGGTTGAATAGATAGTATTTTTTTACTGCATCTCGCTGCTGAATTCCTGATATCCATCCAGTTTCTTTATCCACAAAAAACCAAAAATCATCATATTTTACAGTACGAGTATACTTACTTGCACTAGCATAATCTTTTGCTACAATATATAATGCATCAACCTCCTCTCCGTAATAAATTCCTTTCCCCCAATATACAGTACTTACGCCTCCTGTAAGTTCTTCTAGTCCTGTATCGAGATTTGTTATGGCAATTGCTCCTGATTCAAAACGGTTTTGAACTTCTGCTTCATCCACACCAACAGTAGTGCGCTCTACATTTTTTGCATCCGCTATTATTTTCTCTGCAGAGTTAATCAGTTCAATAAACTCCGTGTTTAGTAGCTCCACCAGTTCAATAACACCAGAAGTGTTTTCAATTTTGAGATTAAACGCAATTAAACTCGTTTGTTGATCAGCTAACTGAGTAATAGTGGTTTCAAATTTGGTTTTATCTTGTGCAATAGCTTGAATAGTTGTTTGAAGATTCAAAACCAGTTCTTGGTACATACTTAACACTTCATCATACTGAGCTAGGAAATCTTGCTTTTTATTTTCTTTAAATCCGGCAAGTGTTACAACGGCATTATCCTTATGTGCGCTGGCATCATCAATATATTCCTGAGCAGTGGTTATTAGTTTTAATGCTTTACCAATGTCTCTATCAGCCACATCAATGGCCTCTTTTAGTGTTTCTATTATATTCGAAATGTTGGCATTAATGGTTGTGATTGTTTCATGAATCGTATTTTTTACGGTTGAAACCTTGTTAGAAATTACTAATTCATAATCTGGAAACCATTTCTCAAGTAGTCTATAATATCTTTTTGTGCCCCAAAAGTTTTTTCGGGAGCCATTCATTTTCTTTTGAAACGAATCACTCTTTGTTTTAAATTTGTTTTCTTTTTCTTCTTTGCTCTGCGGCTTTTTTTCGTTGTCAAAACCAATATCAGCACCTTGGTTAATTAACTCAATTTTATGTGCGGCATAAATGTCGAATTCATCTTTAAGCTTTTCTTGTTCTACTAATTGAAGCTCTTCAGAATTTAATTCTTCTTTTTCCTCTTTCTCAATAATCTCGTCTCCAAGCATTCCATTAGGGAAGTCATCGGGGTTAATGGTACGTCCTCTAAGTCTGGTAAAGGCATTATCGACTATATTTCTATCTCCAAATACTCCGTTAGGGAAGGCATCAAGAAGGCTGTAATCGTTGGAGGAGTTTAAATCGGACTGATTTGATTCCGCTTTCTCCTGAGCGCTTGTATTAGAAGCATCTGCTTTATCTGGTTTATGTTGTTTAGAGGCAAACACGTTGTGATGTCTTTTTTTGCAAATGAACAATTCTTCACTGTCATTTTATGACCGTAAAGAAAAATGTGAGAAAAATATTTTTCTTTCGTCATTACAAACGTCTCTAGAACTGTGTTTTTGCTAGTGTTTTCAAAAACACAAAACACCACATCAAACAAAAAGTTATTAACAATTTTGTTCACGGTCATAAAATGACAGTGGCGTGTTCTTTATTTGCTCCAACAAAATGATTACGCTGTGATAGATAAAGCAATAAAATTTTTAGGCGAACAAGTAA
Organism: uncultured Flavobacteriales bacterium; assembly: GCA_964455265.1. Taxonomy (GTDB): domain Bacteria; phylum Bacteroidota; class Bacteroidia; order Flavobacteriales_D; family Parvicellaceae; genus JBKHVV01. Next base: position 39,390 of record CAYVVI010000001.1, read on the forward strand.
ACGACTACGTAAAGTTAAAGACTGGTGCCACTACCGATAAGGTGGTTATGTCAAATGTGGTTACACAGTCTGGCTCAATTGCTATAGCAGATAACAATGTAGCGCTTACCTTAGTTAATATAGAAGAAGAAAGAATTACAAAAGTACAAACGCCCTATGTTGTTACATCAGAAGGAGAGAGTATAAAAGTAAACCCTGAAATTAAGCTTAATTTCTATATACTTTTCTCTTCTTACTCTTCAAATAACTACGAAGACTCACTGCGACTACTATCTCACGTAATCACATTTTTTCAATCGAAATATGTGTTTAATCAACAAAACTCTCCTTTGCTTGATAACCGCATTGAAAAATTAATAGTAGACATGTTTTCCATACCGATAGAGCAGCAAAATTATTTATGGACATATGTTGGTGCTAAGTACTTGCCTTCGGTAGTTTATAAGGTGCGTTTAGTGGCAATTCAAGAACTACAAGCTCTTGAATCGCTCACAGAAGTTGAATCATTTGGGTTGGATATTTCAAACAGTTAATTAAATGATAACTAATTATAAAAAATTAATAACATTGACTATTCTGCACAACTATTATGTGAGCGGAATATGTAAAGACTTTTCTATTATACCTACAGAAGAAACCATTAGTTTACTAAACGGATATAGGTTAAAGCTAAAAGCAACTCCAACAGGATTTTTTATTTTGTACCAATCTAGAGACGGCAGTCCTGTAGTTCCTGTAGATACGGACATTAAGCTGACGTTTATGCTAGTTAGTAATAACACAGCACTTTTTAACTTTACAGAATTGCCCTTGCTAAGCAACTCTAACTCCATCTACTTACTTGAGAATAACAGCATGAGCGAACCTCTTGTTCTATCTAACAATCAAGTAGAATTGTTTGGAAGCACCATCAATTATGCTTTTGCTCTTGGGCAAAACACATCTAGAATAAAACTGATAAATTTTAATAATGAAACTATTATAGATCAATTAATTTCTCCAATCTCAGAAGATCCAACTGGCACGTTCAATTTTAATTATCAATTTATGCTTAATGGATTTGCTAATGGAAAATATACCATTGAGCATTATGCAGGTATTGATAACAATACCCTTCAGCAACAATCAGTAGTATATGTAAGCCCAAGTGTGGTTAAGCAAAAACCATTTGCCGTTATTGAGTTATTACAAAGCCAAGCATCTATAGATTCTGCATATTCAACCGCAATAGATTATACTATTGAATACGATAGAAAACTAATAGAACTATCGTATGATTTAAAAATTGAAGAAGATTATTCGGGTAAAATATTTTTTATAGAAGACGCAGCAGTGTCTCAACCAGACACCCCTTACTCAACGATAAACAGATTAAAAGGAGATGTTGACTTAGCAAACTCAAAGATTATCCATTTTAATGTAGATGTAGATGACAACCCTGTTGACTTTCCTTTATTTGAAAAACCAAGACTAGGGTTAGAGTTGGTTAGATACAATGAAGACGAAACCGGAAGAGAAGTTGTGCTTCAGAACCTGCCAAATCCATCGGCAAAAAGCCCTAACCCAAAAGTATTTATAAGTAAATAATTTAAACTAAGAATAATAAAAAACAAAAAAACAAAAAACTATGGCAACATTAAAAACACCGGGAGTTTATGTACAAGAGATCACAAAATTCCCGCCTTCGGTAGCGCAGGTAGAAACTGCAATACCAGCATTTATGGGTTATACAGAAAATGCTGTAACAGAACCCAAACGCATTAAATCAATGGTAGAGTTTGAGCAAATTTTTGGAGGTGCTGCTCCTGCAGGGTTATCACTTTCAATAACTTTGACAGACGGAGTATTAACCAGTGCTACACCAACCCAAGACGATTCTTTTTATCTTTATTATTCCTTACAGTTGTATTTTGCAAATGGAGGCGGTCCTTGTTATGTAGTTTCTACAGGCACTTACTCATCTACTCCTGCTGCTGCTGACTTTACAGGTGCTATTGCTAAACTTAAAAAGGAAGATGAGCCAACCTTGCTTGTACCTGTTGATGCGGTTAATTTAGCTACTTATTATGATATTGCCATAGCATGTCTTAACCAGTGTAACAATTTACAAGATCGATTTACGATTATTGATGTTGTTGATTCTGGTATTATTGCTACTGATTCAAGTAGTTTTAGAACAGCGATTGGCATTAATCACCTTAAATATGGTGCCGCTTATTATCCATACTTAAACACAAGTCTAACATATCCAGATTCTTCCATCGAATTAAGTGGAGCTATATCAGGTGTTTTGGAAGATTTAATTAATGATGGTAGTGTAAATGGAATTTTAGCAGATTTGAGAGCCGCTATTTCAAAGGTAGTTATTACCCTCCCTCCAAGTGCTGCTATTGCTGGTATTTATGCATCGGTAGATAGAGACAGAGGAGTTTGGAAAGCCCCTGCAAACGTAAGTTTAAATGCAGTAATAGCTCCTACCATTAAAATAGATGATGCAGACCAAGAATTATTGAATGTTGATACAACTGCAGGTAAATCAATCAATGCTATTCGTGCTTTTATAGGCAAAGGCACATTGGTATGGGGTTCTAGAACACTAGCAGGCAATGACAACGAGTGGAGATATGTTCCTGTAAGAAGATTGTTCATTACAGTAGAAGAATCTGTAAAGAAATCTACTTCATGGGCAGTATTCGAACCAAACGATGCCAACACATGGGTAAGAATAAAAGCACAAATAGAAAACTACCTTACTGGATTATGGAAAAATGGAGCATTAGCTGGTGCAACACCAGATGAAGCATTTTTTGTAGCCGTAGGATTAGGAAGTACCATGACGGCTGATGATATACTAAACGGCTATATGAATATAGAAATAGGTATGGCAGCAGTTCGTCCAGCAGAATTTATCGTACTTAAATTCTCGCATAAATTACAAACATCATAATAGCTATTTATTTTATTCATGGCATTAGCATTTAAAACACCAGGAGTTTATGTACAAGAGATAGCAAAGCTACCTCCTTCAATTGCCGAAGTTGCAACAGCGGTACCTGTTTTTATAGGATATACAGAAAAAGCAGTTGGGGCAAATGGAGGAAGCATATCTCTAGTGCCTACAAAAATAAGTTCCTTGTTGGAGTATGAACAACTGTTTGGAGGATCGAATGCTTCAATAACTGTTGAGTTAGATAGCGAAAATGTTATTTCAGATATTTCGGTTTCTGATGGATCATTAAAGTATGTAATGTATTATAGTGTACAGATGTACTTTAAAAATGGTGGAGCACCATGCTATATAGTTTCTGTTTCTGAATATAAAGATTCTGCTCCTTATGTTAAAAAGAATGAACTAAAGACGGGACTGGAAAGTATATTTAAGGAAGACGAAATTACATTAATTGTGTTTCCAGACATTACATGTATATCTGGTACCACCACCACATGTGTTGCAAATATGTGTGAGGTTTATAAAGAAGCATTAATTCAATGCAATAAACTTCAGGATAGATTTGTCATCATGGATGTAATTCATTCTCTTTCGTCTAATTCAATTGCAGATTTTAGAACCAACATCGGAACCCAACATTTAAAGTATGGTGCAGCGTATTATCCTCGCTTAGTTAGTACACTAAAGTATCAGTATACTGATGATAAAGTAGTCTTTAGTCAATCGTCAGGGTCAACTGATATTAATACTAAAACACTTGCCGAAGTATTAGAAGCCATTGAAGACGGCTTAGGAACGGCTTACGAACCATTCGTAACGAATGAGTTTGTAACCATCATTCGAGACAGCATACTCGATCAAACGGGTAATTTAATGCTGCCTACGTCTCCTATTATGGCTGGTATTTATGCATCGGTAGATAGAGATAGAGGAGTTTGGAAGGCACCTGCTAATGTGAGTATCTCAAATGTTATTGGTCCTGAAATAAAACTTACAGACGAGGACCAAGAGTTGCTTAATGTTGATACAACTGCAGGTAAATCAATCAATGCTATTCGTGCTTTTATAGGCAAAGGCACATTGGTATGGGGTTCTAGAACACTAGCAGGCAATGACAACGAGTGGAGATATGTTCCTGTAAGAAGATTGTTCATTACAGTAGAAGAATCTGTAAAGAAATCTACTTCATGGGCAGTATTCGAACCAAACGATGCCAACACATGGGTAAGAATAAAAGCACAAATAGAAAACTACCTTACTGGATTATGGAAAAATGGAGCATTAGCTGGTGCAACACCAGATGAAGCATTTTTTGTAGCCGTAGGATTAGGAAGTACCATGACGGCTGATGATATACTAAACGGCTATATGAATATAGAAATAGGTATGGCAGCAGTTCGTCCAGCAGAATTTATCGTACTTAAATTCTCGCATAAATTACAAACATCATAAAATAGTAATAACAAAACAATTAATAACAACTAAAAAAACAAAAAATTATGGCTTATCCGTTACCAGTGTTTCACTTTACAGTAGATTGGGGTGGCACAAAACTAGGGTTTACAGAAGTTTCCGGTTTAGATGCTTCAAAAGAAGTAATTGAATACCGCGATGGTGTTGACCCAGAATTTACAAAACTTAAAATGCCGGGGCTAAATAACTTCGGAAACCTAACCTTTAAAAGAGGTATAGCGGCAGCAGATAATGAATTTTTTGACTGGTATAATGCTACAAAAATGAATGTGCCAGAAAGAAGAGACATTACGGTTAGCTTACTCAATGAAGATCATGCTCCTGTTATGACATGGAAGGTTAAAAGTTGTTGGGTGACTAAAATTACCTCTCCATCACTTAATTCTACAGGAAATGAAGTGGCAATTGAAACTATGGAAATTGCGCATGAAGGATTAAATATTGAAAATAACTAGTAATGGCTTATTACCCACCAACAGGCTTTCATTTTGTGGTTCATTTTGAGCTTCCTGGACTTCTTGGTACTGGCAATGATGTTAGGTTTCAGGAAGTTTCAGGATTATCAGCTTCAATAGAAACAGAACCATTGAAAGAAGGAGGAGAAAATCGTTTCACACACACCTTGCCTTTAAGAACCAGTTATGAAAAACTGGTTCTTAAAAGAGGTATGCTAACCGATTCGAAGTTGATTGCGTGGATGAAAGATGCCATTGACAACTTTAAATTTTCTCCTATCACAATTAACGTAATGTTATTGGATGAGAACCATCTGCCCGTTACAAATTGGTCCTTTGTAAACGCATGGCCAGAAAAATGGTCCGTGAGCAATCTAAATGCCCAAGAAAATTCTTTGGTTATAGAAACAATAGAGTTATCATATAATTACTTTAAAAAGAATTAGTTATGCCCGTAGAAATAAAAGAATTAATAATTAAAGCTTTTATTGGTAGTGATGAAGACAAAAGTTCTGACCCAAAAAAAAAGAAGAATGATTCTTGTGGTAAAACACCCAAAAACGAATCCGTTGATGAAAGCATAAATCAAATGCTGTATTTAATAAAAAATAAGAACGAAAGATAATGCCAACATTAGAAAAACTTAAAATACTTGCTTTTAGAGACGATAAGTTTCTTGTTCCATTACCAATTGGGGCTTTTGTGGCAATGTTTAATCCTGAATCCTATAGCACAACACATTCTGTTGATTACTGCGAAACGAAAGACATAGGAGGAAATGGAGGAACCATAACGTATAAGAGAGTTAGATCTAAAGATTTTAGTTTTGATCTTACGTTTGATGGCACTGGTGTTGGCGGACTTAAAGTGCCTGTTCCTATTCAGGTTGCTAATTTTTTAATGCTTTCTAAAATTAACGGGACTATCCATCGACCTCCATATTTGATATTAAACTGGGGTACATTGGTTTTGAAATGTGTTTTGGAAAAAGCAACAGTGAGTTACACTTTATTTGACTCATTTGGGGTGCCATTGAGGGCAAAAGTAACAGCATCCTTTAAAGAAGCGCTATCTGGTGAAAAGAGAGCGAAAGATGCCAATAAAAACTCCCCCGATTTAACACATGAAGTGATAGTGAAGGCAGGAGATACTTTACCCATGCTTTGTTATGAAAAGTATGGTGACATCTCTTTTTATAAAGATGTGGCTCGAATAAACAATATTACGAATTTCAGAAAATTAAAAGAAGGCACCACATTGTACTTCCCTCCTATTGTAAATGAATCTATTAGCGAATAATTATGGCAGTTCGACAATTAATACCAATAAAAGGTGCTACAGATATCGCTACGTTTAAAATCTTCTCTGAAGATCTTGAGATAAAGGGATTTTATGAAGTTGTTGGAATTCACGTAAAAAAATCGATTAATAAAATATCATCGGCTATTATAATTATTAACGATGGAAAAGTTGAAGATGGAAAATTTTTAATAAGTGATTCCAAAGACTTTATTCCTGGTAAAAAAATCAAAGTTCAATTAGGATATGAATCCAAGAACGAAGTCGTTTTTGAAGGAATTGTTGTTAAACACAATATCAATATTAAATCAGATAGCCCTTCTCTTCTTGTTATTGAAGCAAAACACGAAGCCGTTAAAATGACGGTAGGAAGAAAAAATGCTTTTTTCATCAAAGAATTAGACTCTGAAATTATATCAGATATAGTAGAGGCAAATGGACTTACCGTTTCGGTAGATGCTACGAAAGTAAAACATCAGAAAATGGTTCAGTATAATGTCACAGATTGGGATTTTATATCTATGCGTGCAGATGCTAATGGTCTATTAGTATATACAAATGAAAAAAAACTAGAGATTAAAGCTCCCAAACTCTCTGCAACTCCTGATTTGACACTAAGCTATGGTGACAACATTATGGAATTTGAGGCAGAAATTGATGCTAGACATCAAGTAGAGAATGTTATAGCTACATCTTGGGATTTCTCAAAACAAGAACTAGTTGAAGTAGAAGCCAAAGACCCTAAAGTTAAAGAGCAAGGGAATGTTAAAACATCAGACATTGCTAAAACATTAGAGGTAAAGGATTATACAATGTATCACTCAGGACAGCTATCCGACCCCGAACTTCAGGATTGGGCAAATGCTCGTGTGCTTAGAAATGCACTTTCCAAAATAAGAGGAAGAGTTAAGTTTCAGGGATATTCTGAAATAAATCCAGGAGACACAATTAAGTTTGACGGTGTTGGAGATAGATTTAATGGAAACTCATTCATCTCAGGAGTATTTCAAGATTTTGACAAAGGAATTTGGACCACTCATGTAGAGTTTGGATTATCAAATGACATATTCTCAAAAAACTATGATGACATAGTTGATTTACCTGTCTCTGGTTTGTTGGGTCCAATATATGGGTTACAAGTTGGTATAGTTACAAGTCTTGAAGACGAAGACTCACTAAATAGGATTAAAGTTAAAATTCCAATCATCAGTGCTGAAGATGAAGGCATTTGGGCAAGGATTGTAAGTTTAGATTCTGGAGCTGATAAAGGGGTTTTCTTTAGACCTGATGTTGGTGATGAGGTTATTGTAGGATTTATAAATGACGACCCAAGAAATGCAATCATTATCGGTGCTGTTCATAGTACAGATAAGGCCGCTCCATTTGAGTTAAATGATGACAACTTTGAAAAAGGGATCGTTACCAAAGAAAAACTCAAATTGGTTTTTAACGATGAAACAAAAAGTATTCTCATTGAAACTCCCGAAGGAAACAAAATAACTATAAGTGAAGAAGAGGAAGGAATTATTATTGAGGATCAGAATAAAAACAAAATAGAAATGAATGCCGATGGAATAACCATTGAGAGTGCTAAAGATTTTACCATAAAAGCAAGTGGAGATGTAAAAATTGAGGGGGTTAACATTGAACAAAATGCAAACTCAGAAGTAGCTATTGATGGTAAAGGAGGATTGTCCCTCACAACCTCGGCTATAGCGGAAGTAAAAGGATCTTTAGTCAAAATAAACTAAAGTTAAAAACCATGCCAGCAGCAGCAAGATTAGGAGATACAACAAATCATGGAGGTACAATTACAGGGCCAGGCGAAGCAACCGTATTGATTGGCGGAGCTCCTGCAGCAGTTGTTTCTGATATGCATTTGTGCGCATTACCTCCAAATACACATCCATTAACCTCTAGTCCTTTTCCAACAGGAAGTACAAAGGTTTTAATTGGAGGAAAACCGGCAATACGGGTTGGCGATGCTTGTGTGTGTGGTGCATCAGCGGTTGTGGGAGAACCTACAGTAATGATTGGATAAAAAACAAAGAGTTATGGCAGAAAAAAGAAAAACATTTTTAGGAACGGGATGGGGCTTCCCACCCACATTTGACAGACACAACAAAAGTGTAGAAATGGTTTCTAATGAGGATGATATTTATCAAAGTCTTGAAATTTTGCTTTCTACTGGACTAGGAGAAAGAGTTATGCAGCCAGAATATGGTAGCGATCTTTCTAAATTAATTTTTGAACCTATTGATGTAACGTTTGAGTCATTGATAAAAGACCGTATTTCGGATGCCATATTGTATCATGAACCAAGAATTACGGTAGATAACATTGAATTAGAAAGAAAAGAAACCGAAGGACTAATTAATATAAGTATTGATTTTACAGTAAGAACAACAAACTCAAGAAGCAATATTGTATTTCCTTTTTATTTAAACGAAGCAACAAACATTATATAGTTTAGTTATGGCAAATCCATGTTCAATATATAAAAATCCAATCCGTAGAGATGGAACAAGTCAAAATCAACGCTTATTAGCCACGTTTGATACAAACTATGCACTAATTGATGAGCGAAACATATTTGACATTTTAAATTATGCATACCGATATGCACAGTACATTAAATATTATAACAACAATAATGAAAGTAATGACTGGAATTGGCAACCTTTTTTCGATAATGACTTTGTAAAACTTTCGTTTTTATTAGGTAGAAATAATATTAATGCAGAATATAAAAAATTAAAAGACCAACTAACGAGTTCTTCAGCGGTAGAAGACCTAAGAGAATTGGTAGATTTTGTTCTTTTATTATTGAATGATTTTGATAAACTTCAAAATAATTCTGTAATTGGCAGTGAAAAGAACAATGCAGTTAAAGGCACAATAAAGGCATCTTTAGCCAATTTACTAAAAACGCTCATAGCATACGAAAAGGGTGCTGAATTTGTTTTCAACTCATCACCTAATGAATATGAAGTAAATAAACAATTATATTATACCCTTAGCTTTGATTGGATAACCGATTCTCCTGCTATATCATGGGATGATTATATTGACAATATCGCAAAGGATGAAACAATCTTTAGCGGTTCTACTATTAATAAAAGCACAATAAATGCTTTAGATGCCCTTATAAATGGAGGTTTCCTATTAGTTATTTTACCTTTTCTACAAGAAATAGAAGAGCAGTTTGATATTGAAGCGTCTGTAAAAGACAAACAAAATGTAGAACCATATTTTGCACTATTTCTATCTTTTTTGCAAATATTTAAACATGCGCAAAATCATATAAATACGTTTACTAAAAAACACCTAGATTTTTATTATAGAGAGGTTTTGCAATTGGAACAAAAACCAGCTAACCCCGATACAGCACATATACTTTTTGAACTTGCTAAAGGAATTAACCAACATCTTATAGAAGAAGGCACTTTACTAAATGCAGGTAAGGATGAATTGGGACAAGATGTGCTATTTAAAACAGATAAAGAAATAGTGGTGAATACCACAAAAGTTGCATCGCTTAAAACGGTGACGCTAAATAATAATCGAATTTATAGAACAGAAGTGGCCAATTCGTCTGATGGATTGGGTAGTGATGTAGATGCCTCTCCATGGAAGTTGTTTGGAGAAAGCGGCAAAAACGAAACGGAAATTGGTTTTGCTATAGCTTCTCCACAATTGCTAATGCGTGAAGGAACAAGGACGGCTACCATAAGCATAACTTGTAATCAAACTATACCATCCGTTTCTTCAGATAAATTTAGCATACTATTAAGTGGTGAAGAAAATTGGATAAGTCCTGCTTCACTACCATCTATTACTCGCTCTGGAAATACTATTACATTTGAGATAATCTTAGATAGAGATAAGCCAGCAGTGGTTCCTTATAATTCTGAAATTTTAGGCGGAAATTTTACTACAAAATGGCCTATTGTAAAAATACTTATAAAAGAATCAAGTACTATATATAATAGTTTTAAAACACTTAAATTAAATTCGTTTTCTATTAATGTCGATGTAAAAGAGGTTACTAATCTAATAGTACAAAACGATGAGGGGCAATTAGATCCTTCAAAGCCGTTTTTCCCTTTTACCAATAACCCAAAAAAAAATTCAGCATTTTATATTGGTAGTGCAGAAATTTTTAGAAAAAAACTAACCAGTCTTGATGTTAATATTGTTTGGCAAGGGGCTCCCACAGAGAGAACTTCTACGGAAGACAATTTTAGATTACATTACAAAGAGTATAAAAGGGGAAGCGCACAAATAGTTTCGGGTAATCATTATTTTACAGCAAGAGCATCTCTTTTGGATGATTACAAGTGGATAGATCTTTCAACAACAGTCCCTATTAATTATAATGCAAATATTTTATCTGCTGAGGCGGTATCTGTTTCGCAAGGAGTATCGGGAGTCTCCAATGTTATTTTACTTTTAATAGGATTGTTCTTAATGTTTATAGATCAGTTTAGAATTATAGATGGTCTTGCACTAGCTGCTACTTATGCTTTTTTCTATGGTCGGGCTGTAAATAAAAAATTACCCTTATTCGTGCACAATAAAACAAATGACTCTAGTATAATTTTAACTCCTGAAGGAAATATTGAAGGTCAAACTTTTGGAGATGCTACTGTACCAAGAAAAATACTAGTGAAGAACGCAGCGGCTGACGACTTAACTTTTAGTAAAGTAACAGGTTATAATAGGGACATTACTTCAACAGAACTTTCGCCTTATAGTGCTTCGACCAAGCGAGGTTTTATTAAATTTGAATTAGACAACGACTTTCTACATAATTTATATCCAAACCTTCTGACTAATACTGTGATATTAAAAGGGCAGTCCAACGATCCAGACTCCATTACTTTACCCAAGCAACCCTATACGCCCATTATAAAAGCGCTGTCTTTAGATTATACCTCTAGTCATACAGTAGAATTTGCTTCACAAACATTTGGTGATAGAGTGGAGCAGGTTTTCCATATAGGGCCTTTTGGCGAGACGGAAATTTTTCATGAGAATTCAAATAATAAAATTAATGAGCCCAATGTTCTTAACACTCCATTCATCTTCCCTCAATTTGATGAACTAGGTTCTTTATACATTGGCTTAAGCGGTTTAAATGCACCTCAAAACCTTTCCCTCTTGTTCCAGTTTGCAGAAGGTACCGAAAACCCAGATGCAAGGGCTCCGAGGGTAATATGGAGTTATTTATCCAATAATCAATGGAAGCAATTTGAAAATGCAGCCATTGACGATGCCACACAGGGTTTGCTTACAAAAGGCATCGTAACGCTATCTATACCCAAAGATATTACACCCAATAATACTTACTTACCTAATGAATTATACTGGATAAAGGCATCCGCATTAAGAGAGTCTCAAATGCATAGTATTAATGCATTTAGTGATGTTTTAACTGTCAAGTCACAGGCGATAACCGCTTCTTTTTCTGATAATGAAAACGATTCAAACAGGTTACTTGATCCATTGCCTTCAGAAACTATTTCAAAGCTTCAAGAAAGAAGGTCTTCGGTAAAAACAGTTACTCAGCCATATCCGTCTTTCAATGGTAAAATAAGTGAAACGGGTATAAGTTTTTATAGAAGAGTTAGTGAGCGTTTAAGACACAAACACAGAGCGTTAACTATTCACGATATTGAACACCTAATTTTAGAACGCTATCCAGATATTTTTAAGGTAAAGTGCATTAATCATTTTAAAGACATAGACAATACTAAACATGCTGAATTAGCGCCAGGTAATTTATGTGTAGCATTAATTCCTAATGTAAAGCAATACACTAATGCGCAAAACCCTTTTGAATTAAAATTAAGCCCAGCTAAAAGACAAGAAATTAAAACCTATTTAGAAAGCATAGCAACTCCTCTTGCAAACATTGAGGTTAGAAATCCTGATTATGATGCAATAGAAGTTACTGCTAAAGTAACATTTAGAAAAGGTTTTGATGAAACGTTCTATTCAAAGCAGCTTAGTCAAGATATAAAACGATTTATTGCTCCATGGAGTTTTGGAGAGATTGAAAAAATAGCATTTGGAGGAAAATTGGATTCATCTGTGTTGGTTAATTTCATTGAGGAATTAAGCTATGTAAATTATATTACAAGTTTTACTATGAAACAATCATCTGCTATAGTACAGGAGGCAAATGCTATAAATCCTACAACCATCTTAACATCCAGTAATACACATAAAATAAATGAAATTACAAGCTAATGGAAGAGATACTTACAATAAACAAAAACAGAACACTTCTTCCTTCAGAAGATTATGAGCTTCTTAGAGAGGAAGGGCTGACACATATACAAAACCTAGCTGGAAAAGTATGGACAGACTATAATACGCATGATCCGGGTATTACGCTGTTAGAGTTGTTAAGTTATGCTATTACAGATTTAGGATACAGAACAAGTAGAGATGTTAAAGATTTGATACAAGAAGAGGTTACCACGCCTCTAGCGTCCGATAGCTTTCATACCGCATTAAATATTTTAACAACAAATCCTGTAAGTAGTATAGACATCCGTAAAATTTTAATAGACCGTGTACCTAGACTAAGAAATGCATGGATATTAAAATCAAAAAAAACAGAAGTTTCTTATGGTCTAGATTATGCTAATAGTCAATTAATTTCAGGAAGTACTATAGAATCATTAAATGGTCTATATAAAATAATTTTAGAACCTAGAGCTAATGTAATAGATGTTGATAGTCTGGCTGATGAAGTTAAAGCCATATTGCATCAGTACAGAGGTCTATGTGAAGATTTTTTCGAAATAATAGTGAGTGAGAAAGAAGAAGTCTTTATAGAATCATCTATTGAAATTGAAAAAGAAGCGGATCCCGAAGCTGTTTTGGCAGAAATATATTTTCGCATAGGAAAACTCATTGCTCCTACTGTTAAGTTTTACTCTTTTGATGAAATGAAGAAAAGGGGCAACACTACAGAAGATATTTTTGAAGGTCCCATTTTACAAAATGGGTTTATTGATACAAATGAATTATCTCAAATAGAACCAAAAGTGGAGATATACACTTCTGATATTATTAATGAAATAATGGATATAGAAGGAGTGCTTGAGGTAAACAATATAGATGTGTTTAGTTTTGTTGATAGTCGAGTTCCTAAAATTTCTGATGCGGATGCGAATAGTGAAGGATGGATTTTGACTTTAAGAAAAAACATAACTAATGATTCAGAAAATTACAACCCTGTTTTTAGTAACCTGCTAGAAGAGAATCATACAAAAATTCTTTTATATAAAGGGACTTCTCCAATAAAAGAAGAGGACATAGACGAAGGTACTGTTATTAAAAGATTTGAGAATCTTCTTTTATCAGACCAAAAAACAGCAGGAGTAAATGATTTAGAAATTCCTGAAGGAAGATTTGAAAACATACAAGAATACTCTGCCATCCAAGATGAATTACCACTTTCTTACGGAACAGGACAATTTGGTTTGCCTGAAAGCGCTTCTCCGAAAAGAAAAGGACAAGCCAAGCAACTTAAAGCATATCTGATTTTCTTTGAACAATTATTAGCAAATTACTTATCTCAGCTTGAAAATTCAAAAGATTTGCTTTCATGGAAAACCCTAGATAAGACCTACTACTCACAAAAAATAAACGATGCTATTAAAGATGGGGATGATTTGCTTGATGGTGATTTAACCGAAACCAAACTAGACGATTTGGCGGAAAATGAACTTACATTTTTCGACAGACGAAATCGTTTTCTAGAACATCAAATAGCCCGGTTTAATGAGGAAATGGTAGAGTACAGCATTATGATGTATGGAATTTTATCCTTTCAGGAAGCCAATACAGACCTAATAGAAGACCGCACCAAATTCTTAGAAGAATATCCCATTCTCAGTGCCGACAGAGGTAAAGGATTCAATTATAAAAATGATGGTAACGTTTGGAATACAGATAACGTGCCTGGTTATCAAAAACGCGTAGCAAGATTATTAGGTATAGATGACTACGATAGGAGGTTTTTAAATGTAGTGGATTTGACAGAATATCCAGAATTACCAGAAGAGACAGAAGTTGCAACAGAATTATCGGAAGGATTACATGTACTTGAACACATTTTATTCAGACCAAAGGTTACAGCAGATGCTTTCTTAAAAGTTAATTTAGGTTCTGACAAGCCCAATACGTGCTCTTTTGATGAAGATCCTTATTCGTTTAGAATGACGGTTATTTTACCTGCGTTTTTATTAGATGAAAACAATAATAAGATAGGACGCGCTACTGAATTTAATTTCAGAAAACATGCCGAAAAAATAATGCGTATGGAAGCTCCAGCGCATATTGCCGTTGACATTATATGGGTTGACCCAACAAGTGTTGAATTTGCTCTATTTGAAAATTGCTATAAGGCATGGCTTATGGAAAATGCAAAAGCCAGCCCTAACCAAACAATACTAACAGAAAAGTTGAATTGTTTACTTGGCAATCTCAATCAGCTTGAAGACGTTTATGAAGCGTTTTATACTGTCAATACTCCAAGAAATGAGGATACCTATACAACTAAACATGAAATTTTAGCAACTGTATTTGATCCTGTTGCTCCTATTGTAGAGGCACGAATAGAAAAAATTGAAAACATTGAAAATAGGGTTGGCAGTAATCCTTCAACAATAAGAGACATGCCTCTGCATTTTGTCGGAAATGATAATACAGTACTAGACAACCCTAAATCAGGTCTTAATTATAGCTCTACAAATCCTTTGATTCGCTTTTTGAACTATAAACCAGCGGGCTATACAGATATATCAGGACCGGGTATAGATCCAAGGGTAAATGATGTAGGAACATTTTCAATTTTAGATGAAACGATACAAAACAAAGCCGGGAAATGGCGTTTAGATATTATCACCACAAATGAACTTGGTGGGCAAACACTTCATAAAATAATCATAGAAATTATTGATGACCATGAAGCCGTTTATGTTGTAGAAGATCCTTTTAATGAAGATACTTATGAAAAATGGGATATACTGGCCCGTGTAAGTGATAACGATGATGAGGATGCACAGAAAATAATTAGTGCTATTATTGAAGGAATTACCCCATCAAATTCGGCAGGAAGTTCTAACCCAACAGACCCAACATACTTAAAAGAAACTATAGGCATTGTTATCTCGAAAGGAGTTAGTCCCATAGTTAGGGATATATACGATATAAGTGGCTCTGATATTCTTGTTGATACTACAGATAATTTAAACGTAGGCGATATAGTAGTTTTGGATGAAACTAAACTTAAAAACTTTCCAAAATCTTCTGGTCACTATACTTTTAGTCTTCAAATAAAAACAGTAGATGAAGATGGAGGTATTACTAATCATAGTAATGCAAATAACAAACAAGTACTTATTAAAATTCTTGCAGATATTGAAGCTGTTTACACGGTAACCCCTGCTAAGTCTGTATATGCCTATACTCAAGGTGAGATACTTGCAACAGTAAGCGATGGAAATGGAAATGTAAACTCTGCACAACAAATCGGTGGTAGTCTTCCGCCTAGCACAACTTTAAATCTAAATAATGGAACAATAGCAATTAGTAATAGAGATGCATTTATAGAAGGTGTAAATTCAGATTTAGGTTATCCAGCAGAATTTAGTAAATATATCAATTGTGATTATAAAGATGCTGCACCTCTCTCAAGCGTATCGTATACATCAACCATTAAAACGGTTGATAATACAGGCGGAATTACGGTGCAAGATGTTACTATAACCATTAATAGAGACGAACCAGCTGTTTATACTTTCAGCAACAAAGCAATTATATCCTCAGATAGAATTATTATTTATGAGGGAGAATTTGAACAAGGTGAAGTGATAGCCACAGTTAAAGACCCAGATGGCCCTAGCCCAAATAATCCTGTTAATTCGGCCATACGTTGCGGCAATTTTATAGATGGTGCCGTTCTTAATCCTAATAACGGAGCTATTACTGTAAGTCTTACACGAATTATACTTGCAGATACTACAGCGGTGTTAAACGAAGACACCAATACACAAACATCAACTCCTAATAGTACTAATCAAGTTAACTAAGTTTTACTATGGCACAAGAGACAAGATACACAAGCGAAGCAACAGCAACAGCAGAAGGGACAACAAGAGATGCTGGAGGAACTACTACGGTAACAAAAATAGATACTACTCGTCCTATTTATCAAGAACCTATCAGAGAAGTTCCTGTAAAACCTATATCACCAGTTACTCCTCCAACAACTGGACTTAAGGCCGGTGTTTATGATTTTGTAATTACTACGGTAGATCAATTTGGGGGACCAACTTATCATAAGTTTAAAGTAGAAGTGAGACCAGGAAAAAGAGGGAGTACAACACCAAATGTTCAACAAGAGTTTGCTTTTACGGAGCAAAACTTTGATAAATATACTGAAATATACCAACCCACTTTAGATAATTCTACCCTTGAAAGACAAACAATAAAGTTAGCGTAAAAATCACTAAATTTACTTTACCATGCGCGAACGCCTACATAGACCCATAAGACAAGAAGAACCCGCTATAAGAAGCGAGAACGATAATGCTATGCAGGCAAACGAAACGGAATCAACGCAATCCGATTTAAATTCGTCTAACGATTACAGCCTTCTTGATGCCTTCCCTAACGGGGTATTTGGAGATAGAAATAAAGTCGATAATATCTTTACGCAACTTAGAGGACATACCATTAACCCCGATGACTTCCCTAATGGAATGCTTGGAGGCAACAATGTGGATACACCTAAGCAAGAAGAAGATTTAGCTGAAAATAAAAACACTCATCACCAAGAAGTAGCACAAAATAAAGATGCTTTACTCAGCAGTACAATTCCACCGCACAATTTAAAAGTACAAAAACACACCATACAACAGGGCGAAACCCTTACATCTATAGCCAAAAAATATGGAGTTAGTGTGCAAAGCTTGGCTAAATGGAACAACATTGCTGATATAAACAAAATTATAGCAGGTGATAGCTTAATTGTTTCTGACCCTAACCGACCTACCGATTGGGCTAAATTTACGGTCTACCCTACCGTTAAAGAATCATCTGGGTGGCTATTTGGTGCTGAGGGTACGCAATCCATCAGTGTAACAAGTGGTATAGAACTGGCCTCGGCATCTATTTTAAATTACGATGTTGTATATTTAAAGGGTAATTTGCTTGACCAAATAAAAAAAGACCCTGATATGCTAGCTAAAGAAAATATCCTAATTAATAAATTAAAAAATGACCTTCGGTTTGGTAAGGAAAGTTTCTACTATACAAACCAATTTGGTGTTGAGTTTGGTGGCAAACGTTGGTCTGCACCCAACGAAGAATGGAGTTCTACAGATGCTAACAACCCCTTGCTGCATAAAGAAACGCTTAACGTAGCCACGAATGAGTTAACTTGGGTACTGCGCCATGCAACCGTAAAATATTGGGCAGAAGTGAGTGCCGATGGCAGTATTACAATTCAGTATAGACTATGGGATAGACTGGACTTGAGTGGCTCTAAAGGCCGCTCAGAAGCTTACAACACCATATCCGATGTGTTGGGCTTTATGTATCACGATATGGCAGGAGGAAATATAAACCTACAAACCCGAGCAGAATGGAGCGTAAGCAAATAATACACTATGGTAGGCTACTGCTAATGGCAGTAGCTTTACAAGCATGTTTTAACAATAACGACAAAAAGATGAATTCCAGAAACAATACTAATGAGTTTAATAAAAAAGGATTTTACACAACATTTTCAAAGGACTGGGACTTGGATATTATACCACTGATTGAACCATTTCGTTTAGAATCAACAGATCGTGGACAATCTTGGTATTTAGTCCATGACAGTTTAATTTCTTACTCAACTGAGCATGGAAAAGGAATTGAAAATGTGAAAAGGTTTGGAATTTCGAAAAATTATTTCTTTGGAAAAGATGAAAATAGCTGGTTTTTCTATGATACAAAGTCAAGTCTATATGCAAGTTATAAAAGTGAAGAAGAACTTATTAAATGCCTTAATTCATTTAATATTCCTGTTACAATAATTAAAAGTTGTAAAGAGTACCAAGAAGACATCAGCAAAAGTGGAAAATGCTATTGGTTTCCAAATCAAGGACAAAGATACAATGAAGAACATGAACTTAACCCCAAGAATATTGTTAATCTTAATGCTTTTGGTGATGATATTACAAACGCAGGATTTAATTCTCCATCCTCAATAAAGAAGCAAAGTAACAATATTTATTTTTTTAGATTAAGTATAGATAATAAAGAAAACGACCTCCTGTATTTTGGCATAAACTGGAAATCTTTCATTCTAATTAGGGACGGTATTATTGTTCCAGTTTTTATTGACTCAGATAACTTCAATATCACTTTATATACTCCGTTTCCCATAGCCCAAAAAAAGGGAATTGCTGAGAATAAACGAATTTACATAGTAAAAATGATAACGATAAAAGAATAAATGCTTTTAAGAGAGACATAAATTTGACGAAAAAAGAACTTTACCTTGGTTAAAGTAAAGCGTGCTATATTATTTATAAACTCGAGCAGAATGGACAATAAACAAATAATATATTATGGCAAGCTACTGCTATTGGCAGTAGCTTTACAAGCATGTTTTAACAATAACAACAAAAAGATGAACACACAAAACAATGTAGATGAATTTTATATTTACACACGCTATGAAGACCTCTACAGACTTCCTTTAATAAAACCATTGGAATTAACTTCTGTAGGAGGAGAAGGATATGGATGGACGCTAAAATTTCCTTATCAAAAAATTGACGATAATGTAGAAACAGGAATATTGGACAAGATTGCTGTTGAAGACTCGCTTATTATTGTCTATATAGAAAGAACTTATTTGTATCATAATATGACCGAAGCTTGGTTTACTATAGACCTAAAAGAAAAAAAGGAATATGCCTTTACAAAAGAAGCAGATTACAATGCGTTTTTGAAAGCGAAACACATAGATAGCGTTACGTTCTACTCTCCCGATGAACTTTTTAAACAATTTGACGAAAAAAGAACTTTGCCTTGGCTAAAACAACCTTATAAACCTGAGTAGAATGGGTTGTAAACAAGCAAAATTACATTAATAATATGCGCGAATACCTACATAGACCAAAAAGACAAGAAGAACCCGCTAGAAGAAGCGAGAACGATAATGCTATGCAGGAAAACGATTTAATCTCACGCTTCCCTAATGGAATATTTGGGGACAATAATGTAGATACACCTAAACAAGAAGATTCTTTTACAACGGATAAAACTGAAACAATTGAAAGTGAAAAAAAATCTGTAAATGACTTAACCACTAGCGAAAAAGGAGTTGACTTTATTAAGAGTTTTGAAGGGAAAAGATTAGAGCTTTATAATGATGATGCAGGATATGCTACCATTGGATATGGACACCTTGTTCACTACGGAAAAGTCGGGACAAATACAGAGAAAGAAAAGGAGTTTAAATCTGGTATTACAGATGAAAAAGCAATAGAGCTACTAAAACAAGATGTAAAAGACAAAGGTGAAAAATATGTTAAATCATATGTTTCAGTAAAATTGACACAGGAACAGTTTGATGCGCTAGTGTCATTTACGTTCAATGTTGGTAGTGGAAATTTTAAAAGCTCTAGTTTGTTAAAGGAAGTAAATAAAGAGACAGCAACTTTAGAAACGATTAAAGAAAAATTTATGTTGTGGAATAAAGCAGGAGGGAAAGAACTTTCTGGTTTAACAAAGCGAAGAGAAAGAGAAGCTAAAATCTATAATGAAGGTATATATGAAAACAATTAATTCTATAAAAAAAATAGTGTATCTACTACTCCCATTTGTTTCTTGGTCTTGTGTAGAAATTAAAGATAATCAAAGCCCTAGTAAATATATTATGAAGGAGTGGCAAATTTCTGATTATAAATTTTCAGGAATTTCCGCTTTAACAACAGAAGAAGCTGATAAATACATTGGGCAGAAAATTAAATTAGATAGCAACTATGTTATTTACTTTAACGATAGCATTAGCTATCCTAAATATGAATTTAAAAGAGTAGAGTCCAATTCATTTTTCCATGAAGGATACAAAACCAATAAAGATGTTTTTTCAGTTAATGTGGACAGTCTTTTGGTTTTTGATATTATTTGTGAAAATGAAGGCTATTATAATATTGTTTTTGTAGAAGAACAAAACATTCTGATTCAGAATATAGATGGTGTGTTTTTTATTTTAACCCCCTTAATAAAAAAATAGCGTAATAAGAAAAGACAAACAATAAAGTTAGCGTAAAAACCATTAAATTTACTTTACCATGCGCGAACGCCTACATAGACCCATAAGACAAGAAGAACCCGCTATAAGAAGCGAGAACGATAATGCTATGCAGGAAAACGATTTAATCTCACGCTTCCCTAATGGAATATTTGGGAACAATGATGTAGATACACCTAAGCAACAAGAAGAGCTAGCTGAAACTAGTGATACAAAAACCGCAAACGCTCCCCAACAAAAAAAAGAAGTAGAAAAACAAATAAAGCCTAGAGATAAGTATGAGGAAGCAATCTTAAAAGATAAAATTGTTTATACTAAAAACTATGGTTGGATTGATAAAACACATGCTTTCCCTATTGATAAAAAAACTCCAACAGGAGCTAAAAAATTATGGAATACAATAGAAAAGGAACTAGGGATTAAATCAAATTCACCAGGAGATAATAATGGATTTAGAGTTGCTTATAGACAAGATGCAAAGGTTGCAAGTTTTTTACCTAGAATAGGAGTAACAAAAGAATATTTTGTTAAATATAATCTAACAACTAAACAGAAAGAAAGTGTTGCATTATCAATATTTCAAGAAGTTTCTAAAGAATTTGAAGAATTTCAAGGATGGGCTTTTTGGAGTGGGTCATCCTTCGAGCCAGCTGACCTACCCTCAAATATGCTCAGCTTCTATTCTGCGATAAGACCTAGACTTACGGAAGAAAAAATTATGTTACTAGTAGAACCCTTAACAAAAGAGCAATCTATAGAGGTTTACAGAGAGTATCCAGGAACATTTACAGATAGTAAGCACAAAAATAAAACATTTACCCCAAAATTCTTTCCAAATAAATATAGCCCTAAAAATCCTGTTGTTCCAAAAGAGTTACAGGAGGTAATTCCAGCAACAAAAGGCACTAATTTTAGAGACTGGCTTCCTTTACTTGACATTCATGGAGGTGTTCCCCCAATAACAGGTCCAAAATATTGATGAAAATATCTTTTATATATCGAAACTCCTGGAAAATATCTATTGTGATTATATATTTTCTGATATTCATTATGAAACAACTAGGAATAAATATCGGTTATAATCAGTATCTCATTGATTACATATCCTCTAGTAGCGGATATAATTCTAAAACAAGAGACATTGTGCTTTTTGCTAACCTAGCATTTCTTTCAACTATTACTGTGATTACTTTTACAATATTGAAGAGAATAAAAAGTCTGCTCCTTTCTTTATTTTTATTGTTATTAATTCATTTTTTTCTTTTTAGCTTCTTAATTGATGTTATTGAAAAAACTAGAAATTATGAATATAATTCAGATAGCGGAGCGATTTGGATAGTTGTGTACCCAATTACTGTTTGTGTATTGCTTTTAATAGCAGCATTGTTAGACTATATTAAAAATAAGAAATGAAAAACACAATTATCTACTATATATCTGGCTGTTTGATATTTCCATTAGAGATTTATTCTTCAATGAAAGCTGAGTTCACTTTAAGTGAAAACATAAGTCTGTACTTTATATTGCTATCAGTGTTTTCGACAATCATTTATTTTGTTTGTGTTATAAGAAAAAAAAATAACTCAGCAGCAGCAATATTGTGTATTAGTTTTTTACTTGTTATTCCTTTTAACTTATTTTTAGCAGATAAACTTTATAGGTTAAAGAATGATGCTGATAATAAAATAGCATGGATATATCAGCAAAAAAAAATAACTGGTGAATATCCAAATAAATTGATAGAACCATTTGATAAAAAATTCTATTATAAAAAAAACACAGAGGGTTTCGAATTATCGTTTACTGTTTTTATAGACCAAACAAGATATTATTACTCCTCCGAGGAGGGATGGATTTATTACTCTGATTAAAATAATTTAAAAAAATTAAACAACCATGATAGTTTACAACGTATTTGCCGACAAAGTATTAGATTCTATTAAAGTTCTTTTTTTAGAAATAAAAGAAGAATTGCTAAATGAGGACACCCTAACTCTGTATAAAAATGGACAAAAAGACGAATTCATTAAAGAACAGTTTACTCCATTACTTGAGGACGTTTCTTCCAAACTAAAAGAGCAGTATGCTATTGCAACTTCGCTTAACGATAATAACGATGATGTATGGAACAGCGTATATTTCTTCTCTGATATGTATTATGAATTGGTAACAGGAGTTATCAAATTAATTTCTATAAGAAATGAAGACATTGATGGTAGTATACCCTTGTTAGAAACATTAGCAACCATTAGACAGCAACTAGATCAAAATAGAAATGTAGAAGCCCTTTCTGTAGTAAGAGATTATATAAAAAACAGACCTGCTACTTATTCCGACAAACCCTTTTTTCAAAGCCAAATAAATGCACTTCTAAATTCTCGTCAAGGTATTTATTTAGTAATTCCTCCAAAAACTTTACAAGAATATTCTAATGGTACCTTATTGGCGTATGTTGATGGTTTAAGTATTGAGAGTGCAAGCACAACAACATTACCTCCAGGCACAGAACTTGATCAGGTTACGGGTGAATTGAAGGTCTCAGACACATCTCAACTTGTGTCGGGGCTATACATTTTAGGTATTAGCACTACCATTGAAAACAGTATAGAATCTTCAGAAACGCTTTTCTTACAAATAGGTCAGGAAATAACGGCAACTTATACCGTTGCAGAAGCAAAAAACAAATCAGAATATGAAGACAATTTTGAATTGGCAACCGTTGCTACTATTGATGGGGCAGCAATTACAGAAGCGTTTTTAATCAATAGCGTACTTCCATTAGGAATGGATATAAACCCTCAAACTGGTGAAATATTTGTTTTTAACAAAGAAAATCTATCAGAAGGTACTTACATTTTTGAAGTAAGAACAGTAGATTCTCTTAGCAGAATTATTGACCATACAATTACCATTATTATTCTTTCAGACAAAATCACAAGCTATGTTATTAACCCTACAAAATCGATTGAAGATTATAGCATTGGTGATGTGTTGGCAGAACCACTAGACAAAGACGTTGTATATACAAGTATAGAAGTAAGAGGATTGCCTAATGGAATTGGTATTAACACAACAACTGGAGATATATTTGTTGAAGACGAAAGTTTAATAAAACCCGGTACTTATGAGGTGTCTATTAAAACCATAGAAGATAACGGGCTTGAAAATCTTACACAAATAACGATAGTAATAGGAGAGCTTGCCGATACCGAAGCGATATATACTGTTAACCCTCCAAAAGCGACATTATCTGACTATAAAAATTTTGATGTGTTAGCATTCGCATCAGACAATAATGGAAATATAGTTCAAGCAAGTTTTATTAAAGGAGCTCTCCCTCCTGGAACATCTTTAAATAAATTTACAGGTGAAATTATTGTTACAGAGTCTGATAATCTAATTAGCGGAAAATATACATTTACCATTTCTACAGTTGATTCTCGTGGTGGATATAGTGAAACAACCCTTACTATTCCTATAAGCACGGAAGTTCGTTATAAAATTTCAAGAGCAAGAATAGTTGATGATTATTCTATAAATGAACTTGTTGCCATTGCTTTTGATCCTATTGCGCCCATAGTGTCTGCAGCTGTTGTAAGTGGAACATTACCTTCGGGCTTAGAACTGCTTGATAATGGAAATATTAGAGTGAGTGACGATAGTTTGTTGCAAGCTGGAACGTACACATTTACGGTAGAAACAACGAATGATAATGATGATACTTCATCACACGAAATTACACTCTCATTTTTAGAAGACCAAGAAGCCGAGTACATAATAAAATCTCCAAGAATTGTTGACACATATGTAGATGGAGAAATTCTAGCAGAAGCCATAGATGCTGATGGAAAAATTATTGAAGCGAAAATATTGAAAGGAAACTTACCAGGAGGGGTTGAACTTAATGCCGATAATGGAAATATATATGTGAAAAACGCACAAGAACTTTCTGCAGGGTCTTTTACGAATATACAAATTGAAACCAAGGATAGTAGAGGGGGAAGAACACAACATAATATCACCTTAGAAATATTTCCAGATATTGAGGCGGTATATGTGGTTTTACCGCCTTTGGCCATAAACCAGTACGTTAACGGACAAAATTTAGCATTGGTAACAGATGGAAATGCACCCATAGTATCAGCAAAAATAATTACAGGGAGTTTGCCTACGGGAGTTGCTATGGACACATCTACAGGTATTATAAGTGTTATAAATGCTGCTAAATTAAGGGCAGGCACTTATCCATTAACTATTGAAACTAAAGATGAGTTAGGCGGAATATCGCAAAACTCCATTCAATTAATTTTAAATCCCGTAGATCAAGAAGCTTTTTATGTTATTGCTCCTGCAAAGAATATTGATAGTTATATCAATGGTTTTGTTTTGGCCTCTCCAGTTGATCCAGATGGACAAGTGGTTAGTGCCGTAATTATTAGCGGAGTTTTGCCTTCAGGAACATCTCTAAATTCAATATCTGGCGTTATAGCAGTAACCGATATTAATGCTCTTATGCCTGGAACGTATATTGTTGGTATAATTACAACCGATGAGAATAGTCAGACAACAACGCATTCTGTACAACTTACAATCAATCCTGATAACGAAGCAGACTATACTCTACTTCCACAAAAAAAATATGACTTGTATGATGACGGAGAATATATTGCTACTGTTACAGATGCAGATGGAGACATAGAATCAGCAGAATTATTAAGTGGGGTTTTACCTAGCGGCATCACTTTAATTACAGATGCTGAAATGGGTGCAGATGTGGCTTCTGACCTTAATTTATCTGACCCAATACCAGTTGGATATATTTTAGTTACAAATAAAACAGTTTTGCAATCGTCAAATGTTGTTGTAAGTATAAAAACAGTTGATATTACTGGAGGAAAAACTACTAGTGAATTGAATATTGTTCTTCCTGATGATAGTGCGGCTGTATATACCGTTCTTGACGCTAGAATGAAGTTCTCTTATCGTAATGGAGATATACTTGCTTTTGTAGAAGATGCCGATGGGCCAATTGTCTCTGCCCAAATAACATTGGGGGCTTTGCCCTCTGGTGCTTCACTTAACTCTACCAATGGTAGCATTACTGTATCTGACAGAACACAACTACAAGGAGGCGACTATACCTTAAGTATTCTTACAGAGGATAGTCTTGGTGGGCAAACAGGTAATGTAATTACTATTTCTATTAGAGACATCCCTGTAATTAAAGATTTTGTTGGAAGTATATGTGAGCGCCTTCACAACCTAGAAGAGAGATTTAAAACAATATTAACTACTAATGATGTTATAAATAGAACAATATTAGATTTTACTAAAGTGATAGAAGGAAAGGTGTGCTCTGACTTTAAAAACCCTGGAGGAGAAATACCTTGGACTCAACCACAAAAAGAAAGTGTAATTAAAAATGATACGCTATCGATAACTAATCCTATAAAAGCAGCTATTTTAGAGAAGCATCAAGAGATTGGGAACCTTCCAAATGGACCAGAAAAAGATAGGGCACAACAGGACTTAAACTACCTTACCGATTTGTATAACGAAGTTATTATAAACTTTATACAGCTTACAGGGATGAGGGTTTCGGACGTGCCAGTAAATTCTAACCATGATATTCGTGTAACATATAATACACTAAAAACTCAAATGCAAAGTTTAGCTAACGTAACAGAATTAACACACCTAAGACAAAACATCGCAGGATTTAGTTATACCGGTAGAACACAGTTAAATATGTTAATTCAGGCATTGTTGAGTTAAAACTTTAAGTTCACTATAAATGCGCGAACGCCTACATAAACCCATAAGACAAGAAGAACCCGCTATAAGAAGAGAGAACGAGAGTGCTATGCAGGAAAATGAAACGGAATCAACGCAATCCGATTTAACCTCCTCTAACGATTACAGCCTTCTTGATGCCTTCCCTAATGGAGTATTTGGAGATAGAAAAAAAGTTGATAATGTCTTTACCCGACTTAGAGGACATACCATTAACCCCGATGACTTCCCTAATGGAATATTTGGCGATAATGGTGTAGATACACCTAAGCAACAAGAAGAGATAGCTGAAACGACTAACCTGAATGATACAAAAACCATAAATGCTTCTCAACAAAAAAAAGACATAGAAAAGCAACTAACATCTTCTTTGTTTAAAGGTAATGACCAACTTTACTGGACACTAAACAGAGGAACAAAATTTGATAACGACAAAGGACATTATCTTGGAGAAGGTTCTACGGGTGAGTATGTTATTCTTATACAAAAAGCACTGAACCTTATTTACAAAGGCGACCCTACTTACAAACCCTTAGTAGAAGAAAAAGATTTTGGGACAAAAACCAAAGCAGCCGTATCCAAATTTCAGAAAGATTATGGTTTAAAAGGAGGTGCTAATGGTGTGGTGGGACCAGAAACGATTGAACGATTGGATAAGGAGGTGTTTAATTTGGAAAGTAAAAAACAAGAGGAGAGTAAAAAAGAAGATATTTTAAACTTAAAGGTTAAATCAAAAGGATTTAAAGGTCGCTTGATTATTAATAATTCTATTGATGACTATAAAGAAGAAATTCATGTTGTTACAGGTGAAGAAATCAAAAAAGCTGGTCAGTTCTATAGTTTTGCAATACTCATGAATGATATTGGCCTTCTTGATAGCGATGCAGATTTACACTTTAAGCATACTGGTATTAGTGACGCTTTTGACGGTTCAGATATTGAATATTATGCAGACTATGAAGCTGTGTGGGAGTTTAAAAGTGAAATTGTTAGAATGGATATGTCTGTTCCAGTTGGATCTGTTCATATAACAGGATCAAGTCTAATAGATTATCCTTTAGCATTAATAGGGTCGGGCATATTCAGCCAAATATTTAAAGCCTCTTTGCGACCTTTATACAACCAAGCTGCTAAAAACATAAAATCAACAGCTCTAGGATTAGTTAATAGTAATAAAGTGTCTTTAACTAATGCCGCTAAATGGGCTAATGAGGCCCGTAATAATTTAAAAATTAACTTTCTCAGATCAACTCCCGAAGACTTAAGAAACTTAATTTTTAAGTACAATGAAAAGAGAAGTTTTAACAAATGGGGTACAAAAACATATGATCAGCTAATACAATCAGGTAAAACAGATATGGATATTATTAACTCAGCGGCAAATCCTCAACTATCCTTGGAAGCAGTAGGAAAGGATATATATAAATACTTGGGCGATGAAGCTCTGCCTGTTTTGAAAAAATATGGAATTTCACCTAAAAAATAAGAAGATGAATACAATAAAATTACTGTTATTCGGAAGAGCCAACAAAATAATGGAGTTAGATATTAACACAGGGAAAATAAAATTTACCGATGTATATTCCAGTGAAGAAGAAGAGTTGGAATATCACACTAAATCTTTCAAAGAAAATAAAGAAAATAAGTTCAAAAGTACAAATGGTTTTTACTCCATAGGGGTAAATGGCGATTATCTCGGTTTTTATATTGATATTGAAAATAATAACCCAAAAATATTATACCAAAATACGACAATTGACTTTTTAGATGGAGAATTTAAATGTTATCAACTTAACGAAAAAGAAGGGGTATTTGAATGTGTTAGACCCTACAACTTTAAG
This sequence comes from uncultured Flavobacteriales bacterium, assembly GCA_964455265.1. GTDB lineage: Bacteria > Bacteroidota > Bacteroidia > Flavobacteriales_D > Parvicellaceae > JBKHVV01. The sequence continues at coordinate 67,536 of CAYVVI010000001.1, forward strand.
TGGGTATATGAGTCATTTTTTCGTGGCCCATTCGATGATGCAGATGAAGATGTCAATTTTGGATTATGGATAATGTTGCTTTACAAAGATAAAGATATACTGGCGAGGGTCATAAAGCATCATAGTCGAAAGCTTTGATTATTACAATAAAAACAAAAAATTATGAATATAATTCAGATAGCGGAGCAATTTGGATAATTGCTTATCCTATTACTGCTTTTGTATTATTTTTAACAGCAACATTATTAGACTATATTAAAAACAAGTAATATATCAATGTTCGAGCGCCTACATAGACCCATAAAAAAAGAAGAACCCGCTAGAAGAAGCGAGAACGAGAGTGCTATGCAGGAAAATGAAACGGAATCAACGCAATCCGATTTAACCTCCTCTAACGATTACAGCCTTCTTGATGCCTTCCCTAATGGAGTATTTGGAGATAGAAAAAAAGTTGATAATGTCTTTACCCGACTTAGAGGACATACCATTAACCCCGATGACTTCCCTAATGGAATGCTTACAAGAAATAATGTAGATACACCTAAGCAACAGGAAGATTTAACAGAAACCTCAGAGCAAGCCATTGTTAACAACACAGGCAGCAGCACAAAACTAGAGCTAGAGTTTAATGCCTTTATACCTAACAACTTAAATACTCAAGCTTCTCCACCACTTCACCATAAATTTTTAACAGAAATCGCTATTGATATCTTTGATTTTATAAAAACAAAAGGAGGATCTGCAACTGGCGCACTATTGGTAATAGCCCAAGCAAGTTTAGAGTCAGGTTATGGACAAGCTGCTATTAAGTTTAATGACTATAATTTGTTTGGAGTAATGACACTTGGATCTGACTATAAACGAACTACTTCTCACGGCAAGGTTAAGGATTACTCAAATGCAGGAAAGTATAAAGGGGCTATAGAAGACTTTTATAATAAAATTGTTAAAACATGGCCGAATTATGCTGAGCTACTAAAGAAAACATCATTTACAGCAGACGATATTGATAAAGCTCTTTATACTGGGAAGTATATTGAATGGAAAGAGGAAAGAAATAAAACGGGGCACTTGTCATATAACTTTGATAACGTAGATGAAAAAAACAAAATTAACAACAATCAATACGGAAAGAGTCTGATTAATCAAATGATTTCTGTGAAGAAGCGAATGATTACTAGTCTTGATTATCAAATAAGTGAAAATAATGCTGATATAGAACAAATAGATAGAACGCTAAAAACCACAGGAATACTTTCTAATGAGGGTCGAAAAAAAGAAACAGGACGAAAGCACTTATTAGAAATACAAATCAAAAAACTTGAGGAAGTAAAAACCGATCTAAATAATGTAAGCATATGAAAATTAACCCCATAATTTATATTATTTTGCACGCAATTTTAGTTCATGCTTCATGTGATATTTCTAATGATAATAAAGGCCAAAATGCCCTAAAAGACGTTAGCACAAGAGAAGTGTTAATAAACGATAATCAGCACATTATTATTTCACAGATTTTAGGCGAGGATTCTTTATATGTTCAAATGAAAACAGGATCTGAGGTAATTAATATTTGTAGTTTTCCAAATCCATCTTTATCAGAATCATCTATTCCAGATGCTTCTATTTCAGTAAAGAAAATAGATGGCAGGGAGGTAAATAACATTATTTATTTTATTAATGAGTCTGAATTTTTATTAGGTCTATTAGGAGTTTCAAAAGCTTTAAATCTTTATGTGATTAACGTGAAAACCAAAAATAGTTATGATTATGGCATTAGAACTCTTAATTCTAAATTTTATATAGACGAAAAAACGAACACTCTAATTACTTCTTCTTATCTAAGAGAGCAGGATTCGTTATTTATCTTTGATATTAATAGATATTCTACTGATGATTTAGTATTAAAAAATAGACGCTCATATATTGTGCATCAAAAAGAGATTGATAGTGTTTTGAATTTAAATTTATTTGGATTATTTCCATGAAAATAAGAACTGATATTCTTACTAATTTAAATTAGTAAGAATATGAGCCAACGATTATAAAGAAGAAAATCGCAGACAAAAATTTTTAGAAAAAGAAGAAAAACGAAAATTACAGGAATTAAAACAAAAGCAATTAGATGAACATACTCCGCATAACTCTAATAAGCATAGCTGCACTGGTTTTAATCGTTTTAATTGTGCTATTTATAGCGGCCAAATGCCAACGAGATGGTGAGCCGAGCATTTATCTTATTCCGGAAGGTTTTACGGGAAGAACAACTATTTTTTTAGGACATTCTGAAGGAATGCCCAAAGAATATGAAGGAAAGCACCGTGTTTTCAGAATTGATGAGAACGGCTGTTGTGTAAGCCAATTTGAACCACAATATGGCAAGTGGTCAGTAAACGACTTCTATTTGGTGGATAAAAATGGAAAGCGTGAGTTATTAGACCCTTACCCAAACTTTAAAACCTACGAAGAAGACACTACCGGATTAAAGCGAATTTTTCACAAATCTGGAGGAGACTTAAAACCCGAACGCCCCGACATTCATTTTTACTCATTTATTGTGTGCACTGCCCCCGAATATAATGATTGGGTAGATAGCGATATAGATTATAGCTGTCTTGATAATTACGATAAAAAATAGATATCTATTTTGATAAAGATACTCCGCATAACTCTAATAAGCATAGCAATTATAGTAGCGATAGTGCTGATTATACTATTTATAGCCACAAAGTGCCAACGAGATGGAGAGCCAAGCATTTATCTTATTCCTGAAAATTTTACAGGAAGGGTTACTATTTTTTTAGGACATCCTAAGGGCATGCCCAAAGAATATGAGGGCGAATATAGAGTGTTTAGAATTGATGAGAATGGTTGTTGTGTAAGCCAGTTTGAACCACAATATGGTAGATGGGCAAAGTATATATATTATCTTGTTGATGAAGATGGAAATCGCACACTTATACCCGAAACATCGGGCTTTAAAACTTATGAAGAAGATACTACGGGCTTAAAACGAATATTTTATGGTTATTCAGGAAATACAGAGAATATTCATCTTTACTCATTTATAGTCTGTACCGCACCAGAATATTATGATTGGGTAGATAGCGATATAGATTATCGCTGTCTTGATAATTACGATAAAAAATAGATATATATTTTGACAAACAAAACACCACATATTATACAGAAGCTAGTATTTGAACTACATTCTCCTTCAAAAAAAAATAGTGACGAGATAGCGTCCATTTTCAAAGAAGCATACCTAAAAGCTCTACCTACTATTGAAAAGCATTTAAACAGCTTTAACACTGATGAAGTTAAAACAATAAAGCTAGATAGATTAGAAATTGAACTTGGTACCCTATCGATAGGTGAAACTGAAAGTAGACTTGTAGACATAATAATAAACGAAATAAACAAACAGATACCCGACAAACTAGACATTTTAAAAATAAAGAAAGAACTGAACCTTAATAGTAAAGAAGATTATGTCGAAAAATCAAAAGAAGACAAAGAAAAAGATGTTTTAGTATTTTTTCTTAAAAATGGAACGCTTCCATGGTGGGCGTCAAAAGAAATTAATCAAAATAAATTAGAAGAAATTTTTGATGTATGGTTGAATAGTGCTCACTCAAAAACAGAATTATTAAACATTTCAATTTTATTAAATGATATAAATATATGTAAAAGAATAGCACATATGTTTAGCAAAAAAATTGGAGATAAGCTCATAAAAATACTATTTGATGATAAAATTAAACTAGTAAAGGAAATTGAGTCTATTGCCACAAATGCAGCCAATAATCACAACAAAAAAATTATTTTACAAAAAATACAAGCAAAAGCAATCCAGCTAATTTCAACCTATTCTGGTGTTAGTAATAAAGACGACACAATTGCTAACGAATTAATCATTGAAATTAGTTCATTAACTAATACACCATACGAGCAGCTAATTAATTCTTATCAGGTTACTACTAAAAAACATATTTCTAATAATGAATCCGTAGTTTTTAAAGAATGGGGGAATTCTATACAAAGAATTATACTTGAATTAAGGAATTTACTCAACAAAACAACAAAAACGCCAGTAAGTGAAGTTGATATTAAAGCGCTAAATTATTTAATAAAGAACCTAGTTATTCAAATTTGCAAATTAACCAACACCCCTTATAAGAATCTGATTGACTCTATAGATTATTATTTGAATTCCAAAGATGGGAAAAACAAGTATTTTATTTCATCTGAATCACTAAATGCTATTAGGCAAATAGTATTAAATATAGCAACTTTACTTAAAAAAATTGATAATCCCAACATAAGCGAAAATGATATAAAATTGCTAAATCAATTAATGAAAGAATTATTAATTCAATATAGTTTATTGGCGGAAATACCAAAAATAAATCTCGTTAAACCTTTTGAAGACGCTACTAAAAAAATCTTCTCGTTAAAGAAAAATAAGTACTTAAAAGAAACTTTAGACACTCAAGATAATCGAAAAAAGGAATCGTTAGATTTATTATATGATAAACAAAAAACTTCTACTGTTAACTCAGAAACTGATTTAGAAAATATATATGTTTCTAATGCTGGACTTGTTCTATTGTGGGGCTATTTATCGCCTCTTTTTAAAAATCTAAATTTAATTGAGAATGGCTTATTTGTAACTGAGGAGTGTAAACACAAAGCAGTATGCTTACTTCAATATATTTGTTTTGGAGAAGACACTTATTATGAATATCAATTAGCACTAAACAAGGTTTTGTGTGGAATGCCCACTAATGAAACAATTATTTCGCAAGAAAACTTTATAACCGATTATGATAGAAAAGAAGTAGACGAATTATTAAAATCCATTATAGCAAACTGGAAAATTATAAATAACACTTCCATACAAGGTTTTAAATTATCATTCTTACAGCGAGAGGGTGTTCTTGTAAAAGAGAAAGACAATTGGAAACTTTATGTAGAAAGAAAAGCCCATGATGTACTCCTAGAATCATTACCATGGGGATATAAATTTATAAAAAACACATGGACAGATGTACCGCTTCTTGTAGAGTGGTAAACTCAAAACCTTCTAGTCGATAAAAAGTTTAAGTTTAAAATCTCCTTCTTTATATACATAGGTTTGTCTTTGTCTATTGTATTCAATAGGCGCTCCTAAAGATTTTAAATCACTTATACATCTGTAAGCGGTTTTTTCAGATACACCTAATTTCTCAGAAAGAGTTTTAGGGTTTCCTGTAGACTTTAAACGAACTAATTTGTCAAGTCGTTTAATCCTTATAAGGTATTCGGCTAGTTTCATATAGTTACATTAGGTTGGGAATGCTAATTTATAAAGAGCAATTCTTTTTTAAATACTCCCTAGGGAGTATTTTTAGTAGCGAAAAAACCCAATCTATTTACACAAAAAAGCCCCGAAAAATTATATTTTTCGGGGCTTTTAGTGTTTTTTTTAGTAAAATTTACTGTGTTACTGCACCACCGCAAGTAACTTCCACTACGTTGAACAAGCAATCAACAACAGCAGAACCAACTACTTCTACAATTTGAATACACACTTGGTTTGGAGGACAAGGAGATACTCTGTAGAAAGTAACTGTGCGGTTCATGTTGCCAAAGCCACCACCAATGTCGTTACAGATGAAGTTTTCTTCAACTACAGCGTTAGCATTGCCTGTGTTGCCACATTCTTGGCTTACAGCAGCTCTTGCTACAGCAATAGCTCTTTTTTCGTCACTGTTTTGAACAGTCTCAGTTTTGCTTGTAAAAGCAGAGGCAATGGTAACTACTGCACCGATTGCCAAAATAGAAAATACTTTTTTCATGGTATAAAAATGTTTTTTGGTTAATACTATGCCAAAAGTAAAAGATAAAAAATTCGATTTAGTAATCCCTATGGAGTATTAATCTGAAAATTTTTCAACGGCAAATCGAACTAATTCAACTGTTGTTTTAATCTCTAGCTTCTGCATAATATTTGAGCGATGCTTTTTTACAGTGTTAGGACTAATAGATATACTTTCAGCTATTTCGCTTGTACTTAATCCTAGAGCTAGAAGTCGAAGAATTTCTTGTTCTCTTTCTGAGATAAGTAGTTTTAGAGGGTTGTTAAAACAAATGTCATCCAAAGAATCATAAACATCGCCTAAATAGTACACTTTATTTTCATAAACAGTTTTTATAGCTTTGATAACATCATCAATTTGGCAACTTTTGCTTAAGCATCCCATAGCGCCATGCTTAAATATTTTAACTATTGATTCTTCTCTTTCTATTGCAGTTAGAGCCAACACTTTAATTTTTGGGTGTTTTTTAGAGATAATGTCTGTGGCTTCTATCCCATCAACAACTGGCATCCTAATATCCATTAAGATGACATCCATCGGCTTCTTTGTTACAAAATCAATGGCCTCTTTGCCATTATTTGCTGTTCCAACAACTTCAATTGAATCTGTACTGCCAAGCAAATAAGTCATGCTGTCACAAAAGACAGGATGGTCATCGGCAATAAGCACTTTAATAGGTGGAGAAATCATAATTCTTTTATGACATAGTTAAGACCAAATTAAAGTAAACTTATGATATTTCAAAATAAAATTATTGTTAAATCTTATTTGCTTAACAATGTCTTGTCAAAATAAACGCAACAAGCTCATCTTGCTTTTCCTTTATTTGGTCCCTTATTGATGCAGCAACCATATAGCGCTCGTATTGAACACAAATGTGCAATTGTTTCTTAAGTAATAAGATGCGTTTGCATTGTCTTGCAACTTCTATTCGCTTTTCTTCTTTAGTCATAAGATATATTTAATTAAAAAAAGGAGGTTTGTTACGCCTCCTTCTTATTATCATACTAAGTGTCTTTTGGGAAAAGGTGAGCTTAGCATGGTTTTATTGTATATCCTAACTGCTCCTCAGCAATCCTAATTAACTCGCTAATGCGTTCTTTGGTTAGTTGATTGCTCACACAATAAAGTCCGTCAGATAGCTTTATTTGTTCTTCTTCTTTTGTAAAGAATCGAGGGCGCTTCTTTCCGATTTCTAATGCTTCATCCAATGGCTTAACAAAACCATAAGGTGGGGTTAAATCAACAGGGAACACTTCAAGTAGTTTTTTATAACTTACTTTCTTCTTTGCGTATTCTTTGACAATCGCTAGGGCTAACCTGCTTTTGTTATACTCAACATTAAAAAACAAATACTTGGTATTATCCCTTCCACTAGAACTTTGGTCAAACTTATCTAAAGTTGTTTTTTCTTTAGCAGGTTTTTCTTTTAAAGGTTTGTCTATCCCTTCAATGCCTTCTTCTTTTACGAGTGAGTAGAACTTGCCACTCTCGTTGGTCTCAATTTCAATGAAGTTGCCTTTTTCTAATGTCTTTAGGGCTTTGTGGAGTTGCAGTATAGGTAATTTACTGCCTACTTCTTTGTGAAGTTCTTCAACGGTTAGTTTGTACATTT
>CAYVVI010000002.1:0-40111 GCA_964455265.1 uncultured Flavobacteriales bacterium
TGTACCACTTGCATCCGCCAACGGTGGTAAAAGAGTACAACAATTTTGTTGACCTTAACCCAAAAATTGCGGTAGACAAAAACATGAAAATGCGCAGTTTGATGGGCTATAAAGTTAAGCCCGCTGCGGATTATATTGAAAGTCGTGTGCCTGTTTTAGTCAACAATGATTGTCAAATAGTGTTGGCAGCTCCGCAAAAATCATTACGTGATTATTTTTACAAAAATGCCGATTGCGATGAAGTAATTTTCATTCATAAAGGGACAGGAAAATTGCGTACACAACTCGGTAACATTCCGTTTGAGTATGGCGATTATTTGGTTGTTCCAAGAGGAATGATTTACCAAATAGATTTCGACACGGAAGACAATCGTTTGTTTATTGTAGAATCGCACCATCCTATTTACACCCCTAAGCGCTACCGCAACTGGTTTGGACAGCTTTTAGAGCATTCACCTTTTTGCGAGCGCGACTTCAGAGCACCATCTGAATTGGAAACGCATGATGAAAAAGGGGAGTTTAGAGTAAAGGTGAAAAAAGAAGGTTTGTTGCACGAATTCATCTACGCCTCGCATCCATTCGATGTGGTAGGTTGGGATGGCTACAACTACCCCTACGCGTTTTCTATCCATAACTTTGAACCAATTACTGGGCGTGTGCACTTACCCCCTCCAATTCACCAAACTTTTGAGACCGGTGCTTTTGTAATTTGCTCGTTTGTTCCTCGATTATACGATTACCATCCGCAGGCAATTCCAGCGCCTTACAATCATAGCAACATCGATTCTGATGAGGTGTTGTACTATGTAGATGGTGATTTCATGAGCAGAAATAATATTGAAAAAGGTCAGATAACATTGCATCCCGCTGGTATTCCTCACGGACCACATCCTGGTGCTTACGAGCGTAGTATTGGTCAAAAAGAAACGCAAGAGTTGGCTGTAATGGTAGATACATTTAAACCATTAAAACTAACGCAACAAGCCATTGATATGGAGGTTGTAGATTATTATAAGAGTTGGATACACTAATTAAAATATTATGTCAAAAGAAATAAAAAGTGTCAATTACGGTTTAGAGAAAATTTTTGAAGGAGCGCAAGATTTCCTTCCTCTTTTAGGAACCGATTATGTAGAATTTTATGTGGGCAACGCCAAGCAGTCGGCTCACTTTTATAAAACCGCCTTTGGCTTTCAATCGCATGCCTATAAAGGATTAGAAACTGGTTCGAGAGACGAAGTTTCGTATGTGTTAAAACAAGATAAAATTCGTTTGGTGCTAACTACACCGCTTAATAGCAAATCACCTATTAACGAGCATTTGCGCAAGCATGGCGATGGTGTAAAAGTAATTGCCCTTTGGGTAGAAGACGCCACTAAAGCATGGGAAGAAACCACCAACCGTGGGGCTAAATCATTCATGAAACCTACCATTGAAAAAGACGAAAACGGAGAAGTTGTTCGCTCGGGAATTCATACCTATGGCGATACGGTGCACGTTTTTGTAGAGCGCAAAAAATACGATGGTATCTTTTTACCCGGTTTTAAAGAATGGAAAAGCGACTATAATCCAACGCCTGTGGGCTTAAAATACATAGACCATATGGTGGGCAACGTAGGTTGGGGCGAAATGAACCAATGGGTAAAGTGGTACGAAGACGTGATGGGCTTTGTAAACTTTTTATCGTTTGACGACAAACAAATTCACACCGAATATTCTGCCTTAATGAGTAAGGTGATGAGCAACGGTAATGGGCGCATTAAATTCCCGATTAACGAACCAGCCGAGGGCAAAAAGAAATCGCAGATTGAAGAATATTTAGATTTTTATGAAGGTCCGGGAGCGCAACACATTGCTGTAGCTACCGATGATATCATCAAAACCGTGTCTGAATTAAAAGCAAGAGGTGTTGAGTTTTTACCACCTCCGCCTCAAGCTTATTATGATGCTATTCCTGAGCGTTTGGGTGTGCACCGTGATATGATGAAAGAAGATATTAAAGAGTTGCAAAAACTATCCATTTTGGTAGATGCCGATGAGGAAGGTTACTTGTTGCAAATATTTACCAAACCTGTAGAAGACCGTCCTACCCTATTTTTTGAAATTATTCAACGTATGGGCGCAAGAGGTTTTGGTGCAGGAAACTTCAAAGCATTGTTCGAAAGTATAGAACGTGAACAAGCGTTGAGAGGAACGCTTTAATTAATTAAGAATTACGAATTAAAAATTAAGAATTTTTGGTCATTGAGCGGAGTCGAAATGCCAAAATATAACATTTAAAAAGTCCTTTCTTGCCTCCCCTTTCGGGGGAGGTTTGAGGGGGTAAAAACACCTATGACACGCGAAGAAATTTTAAAACAAATCGAAGAAAAATATTCCAAATTGGGCGTTCCGGTAGATGCCATGCTGGAAGGTTTATTGTGGAGCAAACCCATCACTTATTGGGATTACATCCAAACGGATGCCTTGTTGGGCTTACAAACCCAACGCACCACCGAGCACGATGAAATGGTGTTTATCATGTATCATCAGGTGAACGAATTGCTGTTTAAAATGGTGCTTTGGGAAATTGATCAAGTAGCCAAAGCCGATACTATTTCTGCGGAAAAATTCACCAAACACTTAATGCGCATTAGTCGCTATTTCGATATGCTTACCAGTTCGTTTAGCGTAATGGCAGATGGCATGGATGTAGAGCAATACCTCAAATTCCGCAACACGCTTACGCCTGCAAGCGGTTTTCAAAGTGCGCAGTACCGCAAAATTGAATTTGCTTCTACAGAACTCATCAACCTTATTGATGCACGTTTTAGAGAAACCATTGACCGTAATACGCCTTTTAAACACGCCTACGACCATTTGTATTGGCAAGCCGCAGGAAAGAATTACACCACAGGTCAAAAAAGTACGCTGCTCGATTTATTTGAGAAAAAATATATGGGTGAATTCATAGACTTTATGGAAGATTACAACGAATGTAATTTGGCAAAAAAGTTTAAGCAACTGCCTACAGACGTTCAAAAAGACCCTGAACTAATTAAAGCCATGCGCCACTACGACTACACCGTGAACGTAAAATGGGTAATGGCACACTACAATGCCGCAGGTAAATATTTAGGCGGTAGCGGCAAAGATTTAGAAGCTACCGGTGGCAGCAACTGGCGCAAATACATGCACCCGAAATACCAACGCAGAATTTTCTACCCATTCCTTTGGAGCGAAGATGAATTGAAGAATTGGGGAGAGGAGTAAACAAGTTTTATGTCATGCTGAATTTATTTCAGCATCTCAACTATTTAGATCCTGAAACGAGTTCAGGATGACATGTGTAATTTTTTTGAGGTGTCACTCTTTTAAGTTAAATTTGAAAAAAACTCACTTAGAATGAGAACTATACTAACCTTTCTTTTCTCACTACATCTGACTTTATTTTATTGTCAAGCGCCAAATTATTTTGGAAATAATCCTGTGTGGCATTGCTATTCCTATTTAAATGATGGTGTTGGTGGGGCTATTGAGGAATACAATTATAATTATCAACTTATCGGAGATACAATTATATCTGGAAAAAGCTATTATAAAGTATTTAAAAGAGGTGAGCAAATACATGATGAATTTGGTTTTGTTAAAACATACTTTCAAAACGAAGAAGGCATTTATATAAGACAAGAAAATAGAAAAATAATGGCTATCTATTCTGGTAATTCTTTCGAAGAATTGCTAATGAGTTATGACTATAAAATTGGTGATACTGTAAAAGGTAAGGCTTTTGAATATAGTGGATGCTATTTAAATGACACCATACAAAAAATTGACTCTGTTTTAGTAGGTTCAGAGTACCGAAAAAGGTTTTACATTGATTCTGTGAATGGTCCTGTTATAACAGAAGGAGTCGCAATCCAGAATGAGATAGAAAGCAGTGTTGGGTATAGTATTTTTCACGATGGTTGTCAGGGCATCGGTATTGATTTTTCAATTTACTGTTATGGTGAAAACGGCATCCCATTGTGGGATTACTATGGAAATAGTGGCAACACTTCTGAATGTTCACTAAATTTAGATGCAGATACATTTAATTGTTTCAATTTCTCTTTTTACCCCAACCCAACAATTGATAACATAACTCTACAAAGTGACAAAAATCTAAAACTTACTATTACAAACATCAGTGGACAAAAAGTGATGTCAATAGAAAATTTTTATGGGCACAAAACCATAGACTTTAAAGACTATTCTAAAGGCATTTACTTTATTACTGTTTCAAATAAGTCAGCCAATAAAACATACAAGATTGTTAAAATGTAATCGCTTATTAACTTATAAAATAAGTCATTAACCACCCTGCACCAATCAACCATACAAAGAGGATAAACGCCAGTAAAAATGGCTTTCCGCCAACGGCTTTAAATTTTGCAACGGTAGTCTCCATCCCTAAAGCCGTCATTGCCATTGTTAGTAAAAATGTATCGGCTACGTTAATGTTTTGTACTACATTTTTAGGTAAAAAATCAAAGGAATTAAATGCTGCAACGGCAATAAAGCCCACTGCAAACCAAGGAATTTTTATGCTCGTTTTAGCAGTAGAAGTGGTGCTATGTTTACTTATAAAATAACTCAACACCATGAGCAATGGCAACAGCAACATTACGCGCGCCATTTTTACAATAATGCCCACATCGGCAGTTTCGGGGCTAATGGCATTCCCTGCGCCTACTACGTGCGCCACTTCATGCACCGAAGCACCAATATAAATGCCCATTTGCTTGGTATCAAATCCAAACAAACCTGCTTTATACAAAATAGGATATAAAAACATGGCGATGGTACCAAACACCACCACCGTAGCCACACTCACCGATGTTTTATGGCTTTCGGCTTTTACCACCGGCTCAGTGGCTAAAACCGCAGCTGCACCACAAATAGCCGCACCTGAAGAGCACATAAACGTGGTTTCTTTATCCATCTTCAACCATCGGATGCCTACTATGGAGCCCAATAAAAACGTAGTGCTTAGCATGATGACATCTGCTAACAAACCTTCTATACCAACGGCTGCAATTTGCTGAAAAGTAATTCTAAAGCCATAAAAAATAATGGCTGCACGCAAAATGATTTTTGTGTTATAGATAATCCCTGGAGACCAATCAGTAGGGAGCTTGCTGCGTAAGGTATTGCCAAACACCATCCCTAAAACAATGCCCACAATAAGCGGACTAATACCTATCGATTTTAATACATGCCATTCGGCAATGTAAGTAGCAATAGAGGCAAATAGCACAACAAGGAAAAAGCCCTTGTAAAACGCACTGTTTTTAGGAGGAAGAATGTTCACCTAACGCTTACTTTACAGAAGGTTTACCTGCGCCTGCCCAAGCTGTAAAGCCACCTTCCATGTTGTTTACAGATTCAAAGCCCATGCTCGTCATTTTATCCGATGCTTTGGCGCTTCTACCACCCGAACGGCACACTACTACATAGGTTTTGCTTTTATCTAACTCTGCTAATCGGGCTTCAAAATCGCTGCTATAGATGTCAATGTTTAAAGCATTTTCCATGTGGCCTTCACTAAACTCTTGAGGCGTGCGCACGTCTAATACCACTACATTTTCGGTAGAGGAAATGATTTCTTGCGCTTTGTTTACATCTATATTTTTGTAGCTCTGTCCTTGAGAATTACTGCAACTTGCCAATAGCATTCCTGCTGTCATCAACGAGAAAAATAGTTTTGAAAATTTCATAATTAATTTGATTTATGTTTTACAATGATAGCAAATTTCGAGTTAATTCTCTTTTTGATGGGTGACTGAAATCACCAAGATAAATTTACTCAATAACGTGCTTGGCGTAGTTGCGCCATTTATCCAATACAGATACAAAATCTTCAGGCAACTCGGAGTCAAACTGAAGCCATTGGCCTGTTTTTGGATGGGTAAAGCCCAATGTTTTGGCGTGTAAAGCATGACGTGGCATCAAATCGAAGCAATTTTGAACAAACTGCTTGTATTTGGTAAACGTGGTGCCTTTTAAAATTTTATCACCATCGTATTCAATATCGTTAAACAAAGGATGCTTGATATAACGCAGGTGAGCACGAATTTGGTGTGTTCTTCCTGTTTCTAATTTGCATTTTATAAGCGTTACGTAATTGAATCGTTCAATAACTTTATAGTGCGTTACAGCATGTTTCCCGTAGTCTCCTTCTGGAAAAACAGACATTACTTTTCTATTTTTTAACGACCTCCCTATGTGCCCGGTAATGGTGCCTTCTTCTTCTGTAAAATCTCCCCAAACCAATGCTTGGTATTCTCTGTTTGATGTGCGGTCGTAAAATTGCTTGGCTAAATGCGTTAGAGAATGCTCGGTTTTGGCTACAACCATAATGCCTGACGTATTTTTATCTAAACGATGCACTAACCCTGGTCTACCATAAAAATCGTCTGGTTTTTGAGGTAAATTTTGAAAATGGTAAACCAATGCGTTGACTAATGTACCCGTGTAATTTCCGTAACCAGGATGCACAACCAATCCAGGTGGTTTGTTTATTACTAAAAGTTCATCGTCTTCAAATAAAATATCTAACGGAATGTTTTCGGGTATGAGCTCAATTTCTCTAACAGGATAGGGCAAAACAATTGAAATAACATCTCTTGGTTTTACCTTATAGTTGGGTTTTACTTCTTTGCCATTCACTATAATGTTTCCATTATGGGCTGCAACTTGAAGTTTGTTGCGGGAAGTATTCGGAATACGATCTAATAGAAATTTATCTATCCTAAGTGGCTCCTGTCCTGGGTCTGCGGTGATGTTATAATGTTCAAACAGGTCGTCTTGTTCTTCATCATGTCCTATTGGTTCTTCCATTGTTTACTCCTGCTTTATTACTTTTTTTATTGTGGTATTTTGATGGCTATCTATTAATCGCAACACATACATTCCTTGTGAAATACTACTCATATCGATGGCATTGTAGGTACTTCCGTTCAATACTATTTTGCCAGATATGTCTAGTACTTGATAGGCATATTCTTCTGAACCATCACCCACAAAGAGCATCTTATTAAAGGGATTGGGATACACATCTACCCTTTTTTCTTGTTCTTTTAGAGCAGCCACTTCCTTTGTTGAAACCATCAAAAAATCTCCAGCAGTTTTAAACACTGCGCGCATCATGAGCGTTCCGCTAAGAGAGGTATTAAACCAGTCTCCATCAATATTGTAATATATTCTGTCAGAATTGTCTTTTGAAATATCGAACCCAATATTTATGCGTTGATTGGATGTCTGCTGAATGCCTATATAAAAACTTCCTGCAGGGAGTATTAACTCTCTCTCTAAAACATATTCAACAAATCCATCGTTTTCAAATCCTATATATTTTGGTCTGGATAAGGCATTGTTTTGGTGGAGCAGTGTTCCTGGAGCACCGCTAGGTCCATCGGCTTTCCATACAGTTAAATAAAAAGGTTCGTTTTGTGAATTGTGCGCAACGGGCTCGAATTCTATTTGTATTGCTCGCAATGTATCGCTAACAGCTGAGGTTATTTTTTGAGCAATTTGAACATTATTTCCTAAAACATAGTAAGCATACTCCGCTGAGTTATCATCGTAACTATAGTAGTTTAAAAAACGTTGATAATAGCTAACGGTATCATTATTTGGATTGAAATCGCCCGTGTGTTTAAAGTGTGACTTTACTTCAAAATGCGCTAAATAAGGGTCAACTGTGGGGTCAAAAACTACACCTTGCGTTTTTGGCTGATAGTTATGTGTAATTTGAGTCTGAGAGAAAAAATCGGGAACAATTGCAGGACCATTCATAGTATGTTTTAACACTCCTTGATAGAGTACTTCAACAGTGTTATCTTCGTAAGATTCTACTGCATTATTCGTATTAAAATGTTTCACATCTAAGCTATTTCCCATAAAATCTGAAGGGCTTGTAATGTAGTGTTCCCAAGGCATCGATGTATAGTTATTTGCAAGGAGAGATGATAAGCCATATCTATGTGCAACATCTGGTTGATTAAAATCGTTGAACGCTCTATTCTGATTCATGTACACATAATCAATGTGCCAGTGGTCTAGGGCACCCGAAAGAGTAGCATAGTTTCTAAATCTAAACTGAAATCCATTAAAGAAATAGTTGTTGTCTTTCAACGCTATCATTACCTGATTGAATTGTGTTGAACTACCAGAATTTGCTGACCATACTTTAGTCCATGTTTGCAGAATTGGTGACCAAAATTCTAATTCAAGTTCGTCTTCAGGTTCGGGTGAATCTCCATTTCCTTTGTATTGATAAAAGAAACTTAGGTATACAGAGTCGGAAGGCGCAAAGCCAGAAAGTGCAATAGCTTTAGATGTTAATTCATCAGCCAAACCTTGTCGAGCCACATTTAAAATATCATAAGGTATTCCAAAATCATCCGTTGCATCAAATGTTGCTACGCCAACAGTTGGAGGATTTATACCTCTCGTTGTACTTCTATACACAAATCTATCTTGCCAAACATAATCTGCAGAATTGGGCAGTGGCGATACAGTATATACCAACAACGAATCTTGAATGAAATCTGGTTTTAAGGCAAATTTTATATCGGGCGAAGTCGAGTTCCACATTGAATCAATGTAGGTAGTATCTATCCATGCAGAAACCAACGAAGATGTTGGTGGATAGGTAGAAATATCAAATATTTCGAGACTTATTTCTGGATTTTCTGTGGAGTCCTTTGTAAGATTGCCTTCAGCATCACGGGTAATTTCAATATAGTATGTGGGAGATTGCACATAGCGCATTCCTGAATAATCTGGAAGACCCGAAATGAAAATGCGGTAATAGGTATCTTCAGCTACATTAGGGTCGCCAACTTGAGAAACGGGGGTGAACTTATCCGTTGAAAAATCATCTAAAAAGGGCAAAGAAATGGTGTCAAATTTATAAATGTATAATTCATTTAATGCAGCAGATTTCTTTTGAGCTTGTTCAGAAAAATTAACCCGCTTAGTATTGTACAACAAAGGACTTAATCCTTCTTGAGCACATACACTAAAGCTAAAACTTAAAAATAGTATTGTTAAAATTTGCCTCATTCGATAGATGGTACTGAATCACGTACTGGTGTGTAATTCAACGAATCAAGAGGTATTATATTGTTTAATGATGCGTTTTTATCTAAGAAAATAGTAAGCGTAAAGCCAGGTCGTTTGTATTGCGTAGGGTTTGTACTTGGCAATGGATGCTGCTTGTATGCAACCGCAGATAAAGAATCTTCTTTGGTTTCACAGTTAGAACATTCAAAAAAAGGATAAATAGATTTCTCTGATAAATAAGCCGTAATTTCACTTGCAGAATAGCCCACAACATTAGGTACAGAAATTGGTTCTCCATCATCTCCAACACCCACGTATACAATAATTGTGCTTCCATACGGCACTTTATCCCCTGCTTTTACAGATTTTCCTTTGTACACTTGTTTCACTACTACATCTGTAAATTCATAAGGTGTTGGTTGGTACACAGGTTTTAAACCAACTATGTCCATTTGTGCTTGCGCTAAACGCTTTGAACGCCCCACTAAATCAGGAATAGCAACCATTTTATCTTGGTCTGAAACAATGGTTAAATACAATTTTCTACTTGATTTAACATAAGAAGGTGTCTCTTCAGAATGCGCAATTGGGTCTTGTCTAAGAACGGTACCTTTCGGATGTTCAGTACTGTACACTTCATCAATTATTTCATAGCGCAAATCACGTTTTGAAAGATAATCTTCCAATTCATCTTGGTGCAATCCGATAACATTAGGCACAGCAATTTGCTCACCGTGATTGGTGTAGTTACTAAGCAACTGTAGTATCCCCCAAACTATAAATAATAGGGCTAGAGTTGCTAAAATGAAATGTTTTAAAAGCGGTCGCTGAGTGATGAATTGAATAATTCCCTTCATTGTAGTTTTTAATTCGATTTGTATAGCAAATATAGAGATATTATGCCAATCGTGTTAGTAACTTAAAATATTGCCAAACAAATTTATTTTAATAACTGAATAATTTAGATGCAAATTTTAAAAGCAAATATGAAGAAGAATATAGCAGTAATAGAAGGTGGGTTCTCAAGCGAAGCAGAAATATCATACAAAAGCTCAGAAACGGTAAGAGAAAATTTAGACGCTAACAAATATAACATTTGGCAAGTACGCATTGATAATAATGGCTGGAATTTAGTTAAGAACAATGCCCTATCACCCATCAATAAAGACGATTTTTCGGCTATGGTGAATGGTCAAAAAATCAATTTTGATGTGGCTTTTATCATCATACATGGTACCCCTGGTGAAGATGGAAAACTACAAGGTTATTTCGACATGCTAAACATCCCCTACACCACTTGCGACCAATTTACATCGGCACTTACTTTCAATAAATTTTACTGCAACCGAGTACTTATTAGCTTAGGATTTACATGTGCAAAATCCGTATTTATTGCAAAAAAAGACACCATCAACACTAAAGACATTCTTGCACAAGTGGGCTTGCCTTGTTTTGTAAAACCAGCCGATGGCGGCTCTAGCTTTGGCGCTTCAAAAGTTGACAAAGAAGATCAATTAGAAAGTGCCATTAAACTAGCATTACAGCATGGAAGCTCTGCTATAATTGAAGAATATTTAAAAGGCACAGAAGTTACTAATGGCGTATTTTCTTTAGGCGGAAAAACTACCGTTTTGCCCATTACAGAAGTGGTAACTACCAACGAATTTTTCGATTATAAAGCCAAATACAAAGGCGAATCGCAAGAAATAACACCTGCACGCTTAGACGATGATATGACAAAAAAAATTCAAGCACTTACATTGAGGGCTTACGAAGCATTAAAGTTAAAAGGAGTCTGCCGTATTGACTATATCATAAAAGATGGAGTACCTTATTTGGTAGAAATAAATACTGTTCCAGGGCAATCCAAACAAAGCATTATTCCGCAACAAGCAGCGTGTGTGGGAATTTTGTTGCCGCAACTTTACAATGCGATGGTGGAAGAGTGTTTTAATTGATGATTTTAGAATTTAGAACAAAGAGATTAGAGAAAAAACTTTCAACTTTTTTACTTTTAACTTTCAACTCAAAAATTCAGCCATTTTATTAAGCGCGATGGCGCGATGGCTTAGTTTGTTTTTTTCTTCTAAAGTCATTTCGGCAAAGGTTTTATCAAAGCCATCAGGAATAAAAAGTGGATCATAGCCAAAACCATCAGCACCTCTTTTCTCTTTAGTGATTTTGCCTTTTACAACTCCTTCAAACAAGTGTTCTTTGCCATCTAAAATTAGAGCAATTACCGTTCTAAATTGGGCTTGTCTATTGTCTTTACCTTCCAGTTTTTCAAGCACTTTTTGCATATTATCTTCCGAATTTTTCTGCTCACCAGCATATCGAGCAGAATACACGCCTGGTTCACCATTCAACGAAACTATTTCTAGTCCTGTATCGTCTGCAAAGCAATTACAATTAAATTTTTGAGCAATGTGCCTAGCCTTCAATAAAGCATTTCCTTCAAGCGTCTTTTCCGTTTCGGGGATGTCTTCGTTGAAGCCAATATCTGTTAAGGATTTGATAATAATATCCGATTTAAGTAGCGCTTTGGCTTCTTTTAGTTTATTTTTGTTTGCGGTTGCAAAAAATATACTCGTTAACATAAATACTTTATATCTTCACAGTAATTAAAAACTCTGCAAACAAATATAAAAAAAATCATAACAAATGACCTGCATATCGTTTATTATTCCAGTCTATAGAAATGAGGGCTCAATTAAAATTACATTTGAAAAGATTTCGTCTTTATTTAGTTATAGTCTTAAAAAGCATAATTTTGAAGTTGTTTTTATAAATGATGGTTCAGACGATAATTCTATGAATGAGTTGTTAGAACTTCGAAGTAATAATAAAAATATAAAAGTAATCTCATTTTCAAGAAATTTTGGGCAGGTATCTGCAGTAATTGCTGGTCTAAAATTTGTGTCTGGTGATGCAGCGATAATTATGTCAGCAGACTTACAAGAGCCTATAACTTTAATAGAAAATATGATTGAGGAATGGCATAAGGGAAATGAAATAATTATTTGTAGTAGAGAAGAAAGAGAAGATCCTTTTATTGCAAAAATATTTTCAAAATTATTTTATGGCCTTATTAAGTTGGGTAATCCTAAAATGCCTAAAGGGGGGTTTGACTTTATGTTGTTAGACAAAATTGCTGCCTCTCAATTGAATTTGCTTGATGAACGAAATAGATTTTTTCAAGGAGATGTTTTATGGCTTGGTTTTGATGTTAAATTTCTAAAATACAGAAGACTAAAGCGTACTATTGGAAAATCTCAATGGTCATTATCTAAAAAAATAAAATATTTTATAGATGGTGTGATAAACACATCTTATCTTCCTATCAGATTTATGTCTTTAATGGGGCTAATAATGGCTGTCTTGGGCTTCATTTATTCTATTGTTATTATATACAACAGGATTATTCACAATGTTCCTTTTGAAGGATGGGCACCAATTATGATATTAATTTTATTTATTGGGGGGTTGATTATGCTTATGCTCGGTCTGATTGGCGAATATCTATGGCGTATTTATGATGAAACCAGAAAAAGACCTTTGTATATAATAAAGGAGGAACATTTATAAAATCAATGTATTTAAAATAAATTATGGCATTACGTTTAATTAGTATTATTTTCATTATTAAACTTAATACAGTATTTTTTTTAGTTTACTTAACGAAATGTGACCCAAACGCTAGTTTCATTGGTATAGCTAGTATGAATGGGGATGCAAACTCCTATATTACCCCTATTGACAACTTTATATCAGAAGGTAATTATTATTATGAAGGCGCAAAAGCTGGAAGAATGCCATACGTTGGTTTGATATATTATTTTTTTCGATTATTTTTTTCTAAAAAGATAGCGCTCTCATTTTTTGTCATTTTTCAAACTCTACTATCAAGCATTGCTATATACTACATGGCAAAATTATCGTCTATCATTTTAAAAAACCATCAAGCGTTCTGGATTTTTTCTACCCTATCTCTAATTTCACTACATGTTACAACATTTGATTTTACAGTTCTTTCCGAAAGTCTGGGGATTAGCTTTATTTGTATTTTCTCATATCATTATTTCATATACCTCAAAGACAGAACAAACAGCCAATTATTAATCGCTGCATTTTTTCTTTGTCTGTCCGTTCTTTATAAACCATACTTATCGCTAATTTATTTGCTAATAGGAATAGAATTTCTAGCTCACTTTCGTCAAAAGAATTTTATAAACATCATTAAAGAAACATTTATTAAGTCGTTAATTACTATACTCCCTCTTTTAGTAATAAATGGCCCTTGGACTATCAGAAATTATAAAATATTTAATGAATTTAAGCCTTTTCAACAAGATATAAATGCAGGGTATAATTATTCAGATGCCACTCTTTCTGTATATGAATTTATTCAATCTATTGGGGAAAGTTATATTTTTTGGGACAAAAGAAGTGCTGGTTGCTATTTTGAGCCCAGTGAAAGTTTCGCTTGTGAGTATGAGTTGCCTAATAGAATATTAAGCAAAAAATTAACTAAACAAAAAATTTTAGATGCTCGAAAAACATACATATCATTTCAAAAAAAACCTAACGACTCTCTAAATAAATTAACTGTATTAAAGTTCAACGAACTTAAAGAGATTTATGTTAAAGAAAATCGTATTTCATACTATTTGCTAAGACCTTTAATACTAACCAAACATTTTTTGCTGCATAGCGGGAGTTATTTTCTACCTATTTCTCCAAACTCTGCCTGTTTTCACCCTTCCTTATGGGTATTAAAAATATCCCAATCTATTTTGTATTATATGGCTTTATTTCTTGGTTTTTTTGGCATTATTTTGCTTTTTCGTAATAATCCAAAAACTTTTATTATTGTTTCAATTCCAATATATTTAATTTTATTATTTCCTGTTTTCTTAGCAAGAACTGAGTTTAGATATTTTCATTTAGCTTATCCTTTTTTGTTAGTCGGTTTAACGTTTACAATTTTGAAATTTAAAAATTACTTGAATTATAACAAAATCAAACAACTACTATAATGAATAAAAGATAATTTAACTCTTTAATAAGCTGTTAAATGCATCTAAATATTTCTGCTTGTTGGCTTCGACAGAATATTTTTCTACAACGGTTTGTCTTCCTGCGTTGCCCAACTTTTCTCTTAACTCTTTTGATTCGATTAATAGAGATAATTTTTGAATCCACTCCTCATCAGAGTTAGCAAGAAAACCATTTACACCATCTTGAATAATTTCTGTGTTTACTCCAACTGGAGACATTATTGTAGGAATAGATAAGCCCATGTATTGCAATCCTTTAAAACCACATTTTCCTTTTGCCCATTCATCGTTTGGAAGAGGCATTATACCGATGTCAAAATCTTGTAATTGTTCAATTTCTTGTTGCTTATTCCAGGAAGTTGTTTGCGTTTGTATTTCCTCAATTAAAAACTCATTTTCACAAATAATTTTGAACTCAACTTGAGGATACTTTTGTTGTATTTTTTTTAGAACAGGTAACGCATTTATGAGGTATTTAATCGTTGAGTGAGTGCCTGTCCAACCAATAATAATTTTGTCTTTATTAAATGATAGCGTAGGTTTGTGGTAGTTTGTATCAATCGTTGTGGGAATCACCAAAACATTTCTGTTAAATTGCTTTGCATAGTCGGCAAGATAATTATTACCCGCAATAACTAAGTGGGAAAGCTTTATCAATTCCATCGTTTTCGATGGATTCTTCAAAAACTTATAGTATCTGTTAGCTTCCGACACATTTTGCAGCCATATAGAATCATCAAAATCAAAAATAAGTCTAGCGCCAGACTTAGCAAATCGCTTTTCAAAAAAACTTGTGCCTAAGAAAAAACATTCTCTGTGTATGAAAATTATATCGTATTTACTTGCAGAATATAGGTCGATTATGCGCTCAAAAAAAGTTCTAAAAAGTAGCCATGCTTTAAGAAGAGTTTTGCCTTTTGAATAAAAGATTTTATCGTCTTTAGGCCCCAACAAATAAGAAAATTCATAATCAAAGCCATTCGCATTTAAAAAGCTAAGGTATTGCTCAAAACGAAAGCGTTGGCTGGGGTTTCTATCAGGGCGATGTATTGTTAAAAATAAAACCTTGGGCATATATCACTACAAAAGTATAGCATTTTAAGCACAATTTTGGACTATTAGTAATAACTTCACGAAAAATTTCTATAGAAATGAACATAGCCATATTCGACATACAACACTTTGAGATGGTTCATGTATTGCATCATGTGTTTGATGCTTCCTCGAACAACATTACTTTTCTTACAAACAAAAGTATTTTTTCCAAAATAAAAAATTCTAGCTTAGGAGATAAAGCTTATACAGCGATTGTTAAAGAAGATTATCCTTCAACTTCTGAGTTTTTAAGCTCCTGCTACAAACACATTGAGACAAATAAAATAGATGCCGTTATTTTTAACACTATTGATGAGGATTACAGAGAGGTTTGGCGATTTATAAAAAAACTAAATATTCCATATTTTATAACCGTTCATAATGTAAACACGTGGCTTAACCCCACTATTACTTTTAACCTACATGCTTTAAAGAATTACTATTATAGAAAAAGAATACTACAAAAATCTAAAGGATTAATCGTTCAAGAAGAGCTTTTCATAGATTACATCCAACAAAATAAGCTATATAAAAAACCAATTACCGCTGTTCCGCACACATTAAATGAAAAGCAAATAACGGCACCTGAAAACAACTTTTTAAGGATAGCAATTCCTGGTGCTATTGATGGAAATAATAGACGTGATTACACTTTTTGTCTTTCTGCTATTGAAAAAATAGGTAAAAAAAATCCTGAAATAACCTTTGTATTTATTGGTCAAATATATTATCAAGAAGGTGAAAGTGTGTATGCTAAAATTGTAGCTCTTCAGAATAAAGGATACAACATATTACATAAGTTTGATATAACTTCCAATAAGTTGTTTGATAACGAAATGGAGCAGTGTGATATTGTTTTTATGCCCGTTAAAGTAAATACAAAATACGAAGGTATTCCTGAAATATATGGACAAACTAAGGTTACCGGAGTCCTTTATGATATGATGCGCTTTCAAAAACCAGGTATAATTCCTATTGAACATGTTGTTCCTCCTACAATGAAATCAAGCATTCTGACTTACTCAAGTGAAGATGAATTTGTAAATAAAATCTTAGAATTGGATAAAAACAAAAGTACGATTAACGACCTTTTGAAAAACGCAATAGAAAATTCTCAATACTATAGCAAAGAATCTATAAAAAGTAGATTTTTGCCTTGGTATAAAAAAGTAATCTCTTGAATAATAAATCTGTAATAGTAGAAAACCTCTCGAAGGAATACCAACTAGGAACTGCTGGCCTAAGTAGTTTCAGAGACTCTTTTTCTAATATTTTTTCAAAAAAAGAAACTAGAACCAATTCATTTTGGGCGTTAAAAGATATTAGTTTCACAATAGAACAAGGAGAAGCTGTTGGAATTATTGGAAGAAATGGTGCAGGAAAAAGTACACTTTTAAAAATTTTGAGTAGGATTACTTATCCTACAAAAGGTAGATTTCAACTTAACGGAAGAGTATCTTCTTTGCTAGAGGTTGGCACGGGTTTTCATCCCGAATTGACAGGTCGCGAAAACATCTACTTAAATGGCACTATTTTAGGAATGACTCGTGCCGAAGTAAAGTCTAAGTTTGATGAAATTGTTGCCTTTAGTGGCGTAGAACAATTTATTGACACCCCTGTAAAACGTTACAGCAGTGGGATGTATGTTCGCTTGGCTTTTGCGGTTGCTGCTCATTTGGAACCAGAAATTTTAATCGTTGATGAAGTTTTGGCTGTAGGCGATGCTGAATTTCAAAAAAAGTGCTTAGGTAAAATGAAAGATGTGAGCACTAACCAAGGTAGAACAGTGCTTTTTGTAAGCCATAACATGGGAACCATCAATCAGCTTTGCTCTAAATGTATTCTTCTAAACAAAGGTGAAGTAGAAATGATTGGTGACTCACAAAAAGTTACACAGGCATACAACTATATTGGTGGTTCTGACGTCTACTTAGGGCAAAACACTTCTAACAACGAAATTTTTATCAAAAAAGTAGAAACATATAATTCCTCAAAAGAAAGCACATCAACCTTTTCCCATTCAGAAGACGTAAATCTTAGAATTACAATTGGTATAAACCATTTTCAATCGTTTCAAAACATTGGATTGGCTCTACTTACAAGAGAAAAAAATAGGGTGTTTACCGTGAATAAATCTCTAGCAGATTTTTATAAAGATGGAAACAAAGAAATTACCGTTGATTTTATAATTAATGGGGGATTAATTGCACCTATGGATTATTCATTTTTATTAGCTTTAAACACACGCACAGGGACAATGACCTACGAATGTCAAGAAGATATTTGCCCCATAAAAATTTATGATGATGGAACCGATTTTGCTTTTACAGAAGGGTACAACTACGGTAGTATTATCTATAAAGATAAGTGGGCTTTAATTGATAAAAAATAAACAAAAACTGATGTCTAACTCATACCAAGAAATTTCAAAATGTAGAATATCTGGAAGTACCAATTTAATTAAAGTACTATCCTTGGGAGAGCAATATTTAACAGGTGTTTTTCCAAAATCAACCGATGAAAAAATAACCAAAGGCCCTTTAGATTTAGTATGGTGCCCCGATAGTGGTTTGCTGCAACTTAAGCAATCCTACAACTTAGACGAAATGTATGGCGACAACTATGGCTATCGCTCTGGATTGAATAAAAGCATGGTGAAGCACCTTACGCATAAAGTAAACGGGCTTGAAAAATTAATTTCTCTTTCAGAAAACGACTTAGTAATTGATATTGGTAGCAACGATGCCACATCATTAAAAGCATACAAATCTAAGTGCAAAAAGGTAGGCATAGACCCTACAGGATTGAAGTTTAAAGAATATTATTCTGACGATATTAAACTCATTCCAGACTTCTTTAACGAGAAAATTTTTAGACAAGAATTCCCCAACGAAAAGGCAAAAATTATTACATCAATTGCCATGTTTTACGACTTGGAAGACCCTGCTCAATTTGTTAGAGACATTCACAATTGCTTAGATGATGAAGGCATTTGGCATTTTGAGCAAAGCTATATGCCATCTATGCTTCGCACCAACTCATACGATACCATTTGCCATGAACATTTAGAGTTCTACTCTTTTAAAGTGGTAAAAAATCTTTTGGAATCATGTGGAATGAGAGTGGTTGATGTGCAGATGAATGCCATAAACGGTGGAAGCTTTGCCGTTACTGCATGTAAGAAAAATGCCCAGTTAAAATCGAACACACCTATCATCAATTGGATGCTTAGTCAAGAAGATGATATGGGTTTGAATACACCAAAACCCTATCTTGAATTTGAAGAACGTGTTTTCAAACACAGAAAAAACTTAACAGAGCTCATAAATGCGCTTGTAGACGATGGCAAAAAAGTATTTGGCTACGGTGCTTCAACAAAGGGTAATGTCTTACTTCAATTTTGCGGTTTTACAACTAAACAAATTCCTTACATAGCAGAAGTGAATGAGCAAAAATTTGGAAGTTTTACGCCAGGCTCCAACATTCCAATCATTTCTGAAAAAGAAGCCCACGCCATGAAGCCAGATTATTTTTTAGTATTACCATGGCACTTTAAAAATTCAATTTTGGAGCGCGAACAAGCTTTTATAGAAAATGGCGGTAAGTTTATTTTTCCATTGCCAGAAATTGAAATCGTATAGTGTTAAATAATCTAAAACATACAATTAAAGAGGCAATTTATAAAGTAATTCCTCCACCTCATACTAACGAATCGTTTAGTCAGGCAGGAGAAGATTGTGTGATTGATTTTTTATTTACTGAACTCGGTATTGAGACACCAGAATATCTTGAACTTGGTGTTTGTAATCCTATTATTGGTTCAAATACTTATAGATTTTATAAAAGAGGAGCAAAAGGTTTATTAGTGGAGGCAGACAGCACACAAATTGAAACCATAAAAAAAGTTCGTCCAAACGATAAAGTAATTAATGTTGGCATTTCTTCTTCAGGTGAAGATACTGCTGATTTTTATGTTTTTGACCTTCAAGGATACAATACCTTTGACAAGGAAGAAGCGTATAAAAGAGAAAAAATTAGTGCTCATAAAATTGTACGAATTGATAAAGTAAAACTTAAATCTATCAACGAAATCATTTCAGAAAATTTTTCGTCTTATCCTACTTTTTTATCTATCGATATTGAGGGATTAGATTTTGACGTTTTAAAAGATTTAGACACGCAAAAACACCAAATACCAGTAGTTTGTGCCGAAACTTGTTCATTTTCTGAAACCCACATAAAGTCAAAAGATAATTCAATAATAGAGTTAATGCTCTCGAAGGGATACATGGTTTATGCCGACACGTATATCAATACAATTTTTGTAAATGAAAACTGGTTTAATACTGTGAAACGAATAAAATGAAAGCTATAATATTCGGCATAAATGGTCAGGATGGATTTTACCTAAATCAAATTCTTAAACAAGAAAAAATTGAAGTAATTGGTGTTTCAAGAAGTAATAATAATTGGATAAAAGGAAGTGTAGCGGATTATGATTTAGTAAGTCGTTTGATAAAAGAACATCAGCCCAATTATATTTTTCATTTAGCGGCCAACTCAACAACAAAACACGAAGCACTTTTTGAAAACCACGAAACAATTTCTACAGGGACGTTGAATATTTTAGAGAGTGTTAAGTTGTTTTCGCCAACTTCAAAAGTATTTATTTCAGGTAGTGGTTTGCAATTTAAAAATGAAGGTAAACCCATCAAAGAAACAGACGCATTTGAGGCTATAGACCCTTATTCTGTAGCGAGAATTCAATCCGTTTATGCTGCCAGATATTACAGAAGTTTAGGAGTTAAAACGTATGTCGGTTACTTCTTTAATCATGATAGTCCATTGCGTTCTGAACGACATGTAAATCAGAAAATAGTTGCCGCAGTTAAGCGAATCTCTAGTGGTACTGATGAAAAAATTGAATTGGGTGATATCACCGTAAAAAAAGAGTTTACGTTTGCGGGAGATACTGCACAGGCAATTTGGACGCTAATTAAGAATGATGCTGTTTACGAAACAGTAATTGGCAGCGGGAAAGCTTACAGTATTGAAGATTGGTTAAACATCTGTTTCGGTTATTTTAATCTAGATTGGAAATCGCATGTAAAAACTAATGACTCATTTAAGTCAGAATATACTATTTTAGTATCAGACCCTTCTACCCTATTTGGGTTAGGTTGGATACAGCAAGTAGAAATGAATGCTTTAGCAAAAATGATGATAGAACTTAATGGAAAATAAACGTTTAAAAATTTTAATAGTTTCTGATACGATTCCTTATCCATTATCTAGCGGAGGAAGGGTTTGCACATTTAATTTCATTGATTATTTAAGAACACAACATGACTTCACACTTATTGCGCCTTCTCACTCTGAGGAAACACAAGAAAACAAAAAAACATTACAAAAACTTTGGCCGAATGTAACCATTGAATGCGTTGATTTATCTAATAGCAACAAAATTTCATTCGCAGCGAGAGTAATTGATTTTATAAAAAGAAAACTAGATGTTTTACAAAATAAAATTGAAAATAAAACCGATACAGAATATTCGCGAAAATTGAACTTTACAGCTCCTTTTGAACCATTAGATGAACGATTTGTAGTACAACTTAAAAATATTTGCGAAAAAGAAAAATTTGATATTATTCAAGTTCAATACACGCACTATTTAAATCTTGTTGAAGTTCTTCCAAAAAATTCAATTAAAATTTATGAGCATATAGAATCTCAATTTGATGTTTTAAAAGACTTTGCTAAAAACACAAAATTAGATGGTAATTATGCAGACTATTTGGTAAGTAATTTGGAGTCATTAGAAAATTTTTACATCAATAAATACGATGCTGTTTTTACACTTAACCAAAATGATTGCGATTATTTAAAACACAACACAACATTTCCGAAAATTGTCAATTCACCTTTTGGAGTATTAACTAAAGACTTTGCTCAGAACATTGATTTTTCATCAGTTCCCAATAAAATTGTGTTTTCTGGCGGTGAAGCACATTACCCAAATGTAGACGCCTTAGAATGGTATTTGTCTAAAATTCATAGTGCTGTTGTAAAAGAATTTGGATTGAACCTTCACATAACAGGCAAATGGTCCGAAGAAACCAAAAATCATTTAAAAAGTATTTCATCAAATATCATTTTTGAGGGCTTTGTAGATGATTTATCAGACTTGTTAAAACAATCCATTGTGATTGTTCCAATCAGAATTGGTGGTGGTGGCTTGCGAACCAAAATATTGTATGCAATGGCAAACGGAGCACCTGTAATATCTACAAAAATTGGTGCATTTGGAATAGAAGCTAACTCTAATGATTTGCTACTAGCTGATACAGAAAATGAATTAATTGACAGTTTTAGAAAAATTATGAGCGATGGTGCCCTCAAAGAGAAAATGACTAAAAATGCTTTTGAACTTGTAAGTGAAAAATATAGTCAGAAAAGTACTTCGGAATTAAGAAATAAAGAATATCTAAGATTTTATAGTTAATTGTGATTCTGGCAACTAATTCTAACAATTCTTATTTGTACTTTTGTGAGTACACTTACTTATGCGATTAAACAAAATGAACTATAATGACTCTCATAAATTAATTGTTGATTCATCAGATTCTGCTTTAAAATTAAATTTAAAAGAGCTATTTAGATACAAAGATCTGTTTCTAACCTTGGCATATAGAGATTTGCGTGTTCGTTATGCACAAACATTTTTAGGTTTATTATGGGCTTTTATTCAGCCAGCAACTACTCTAATTATCTTCTCTGTAATTTTTGGTCGATTTGTTAAGGTTGATACAGGAGGGGTGCCTTATCCTGTTTTTGCAGTTATAGGCGTGTCATTGTGGACATATTTTTCTTTTGTACTAAGCCAGTCCGGAAATTCAATTATAGGAGCACAAGACATGGTAAAAAAAATATACTTCCCCCGTCTAATCATTCCTGTTTCTAAAGCCGTGGTTGGTTTTGTAGATTTTGCTGTCGCACTAATTATCTTAGTAGCTTTATTTTTGTATTATGGGATAACCCCTTCCTCAAATGCTATATTCATACCTGTTTTTATCCTTTTAACGATTATTTCCTCACTTGCGGTTGGGATATGGCTTAGTGCGCTTACTATTCGTTACAGAGATTTCCAGTACGTTGTCCCTTTTCTTGTTCAGTTTGGTCTTTATGTTACTCCAATAGCTTTCCCTACAAGTGTTGTAATTAATAATTTACCAAAATGGGCAACCATACTATTTTACTTAAATCCTATGGCTGGTATTGTAGAAGGATTTAGATGGTGCTTACTAGGAGGAAATCTTTCATTAGATTATTTTTGGATTTCAGTAGGAATAATTTTTATTCTTTTTATTTCAGGAGTTTATTATTTCAGAAAACTAGAACGAGTAATGGCAGATATTATATAAATGGTTGCTAAAAACATTTTTTGGGATTTTTTAGGAAAAGCATCGTATCAAGGAATTGGTTTTGTCGTTTCAATTTTTTTAGCCAGAATATTACTCCCCGAAGATTTTGGTCTTATTGCAATGGCTATGGCCTTTGTAAGTTTAGCCAACATTTTTACCGATATGGGGTTTGGAGCAGCAATTATCCAGCGTAATGAAATAAATGAAATACACTTAAGTTCTGTATTTTGGATTAATTTATTTGTGGCTATTCTAATGTCCGCTATTTGTTTTTTTTGCGCTCCTATTGTAGGTATGTTTTACAAAAATACTGAAATCATTAAGCTAACTCAGGCATTATCTTTTACCTTCATTTTTAGTGCTGTAAGTAGTATTAATCGCTCTATATTAGTAAGAAATTTAGCTTTTAAGTATCAAGCAAAAGCTGGTGTAATTAGTGCTATAGTATCTGGGACAATTGGTATTTACTTTGCCCTTAATGGATTTGGAGTATGGAGCCTAGTTATTCAAAACTATTTAAGCTTGATTTTAGGTGCTATATTTTTATGGTTTGGCACAAAATGGCTACCAACCATTTCGTTTAGTTGGATTGCTATAAAACCGCTATGGAGTTATAGTAATAAACTTTTTTTTTCAAGCCTTCTTGAGGCAGTTTACTCTAGAATTGATGTATTTATAATTGGAAAAATATTTCCCCCATCAACGTTGGGATATTACTCAAGGGGAATAACTTTAAATCAACTAATTGCCAACTATTCCTCTGGAAGCTTAAATGCAGTGCTATTTCCTACGTTGAGTAAATTACAAAACAACATTGAGCTAGTTAAAGAAAATATTATAAAATTTTACCACACAACTGCATTTATTTCATTTTTTCTTGGAGGATTATTATTTCTTATTTCCGAAAACTTAATAGTTTTATTATTTACTGAAAAATGGATAGAAACATCTAAATATTTTGAAATTCTCGTATTAAGTTCTTTTGTATATCCATTAAGTGCCGTAATACTTACACCACTTAGAAGCCTTGGTTTTTCAAATTTGTTTTTAAAATTGGA
Organism: uncultured Flavobacteriales bacterium; assembly: GCA_964455265.1. Lineage (GTDB taxonomy): Bacteria > Bacteroidota > Bacteroidia > Flavobacteriales_D > Parvicellaceae > JBKHVV01. Next base: position 23,725 of record CAYVVI010000002.1, read on the forward strand.
GGTAATTAAAAAAGTATTACTTACTCTGGTTATAATAATTGGTTTTAATTATGGAATTTTCGGATACTTATATGCACTTACCATTTTCTACTACTTAAGTTTATTTATTAATGGGTATTTCACTGGAAAAAAAATTAATTGGCCTGTGTTAATTCAAGTTAAAGAAATTCTATTTTACTTTTTTGTAACTAGTATAGCTGTCTCAGCGATATATTTTGTTAGAAATTATTTAGATTACGACACCCATTTACTTAATTTATTAGTAACTTCCATCTGTTTTTTAATAGTATATGTTTTATTATGTGCTTTGCTTAATATCAAAGGACTTGTATTTATTAAAAACTATGTCTTTACGTTCCTAAAAAACAAACCATGATTCCTGTAACTAAATCGTTTTTACCAACTCCTGACGAGTACCAAAAACAAGTAAATCGTGCATTTGAAAATGGTTGGCTAACTAATAGAGGTCCTTTAGTTTTAGAATTAGAAGAAAAACTTAAACGCTATTTAAATCTACAAGAAAGTTCCATAATTTGTATGAATAATGGAACTATTCCTATTCAAATTGCACTTAGATTATTAGCTAACAAAGGAGAGATAATAACCACGCCATTTAGTTATGTTGCAACTACAGCTTCTATAGTTTGGGAAAAATGCACTCCTATTTTTGTAGATATACACCCTGAATATTTAACTATTGATGAAAGCAAAATTGAGCAAGCAGTAACCTCAAAAACCACTTGCATTTTAGCTACTCATGTGTTTGGAAATCCATGTAATATAGAAGCAATTGAATCCATAGCGAAAAAACGTAAATTAATGGTTATCTACGATGCCGCTCATTGTTTCAATGTAAAATACAATGACAAAAGCATATTTGAATATGGTGATGTAAGTACATGTAGCTTTCATGCTACAAAGCTTTTCCATACAGGTGAAGGAGGGGCAGTATTCTGTAAAAATGAAGAGCTTTATAATAAACTTTATTACAGTCATAATTTTGGACATAATGGTCCTTTAGAATTTCATGGCTTAGGAATTAATGGAAAAATTTCAGAGCTTCAAGCAGCAATGGGTTTAGCAGTATTGCCTTACATGGATTTTATACTATCAAATAGAAAAAGAGTGGTTGATTATTATAATAAAAATTTAGATTTTTTATCCATAAAACCGATTAAAATAAGAGAACATACCGATTGGAATTATAGTTATTATCCTGTTATTTTTGAAAGTGAAAAAATATTACTGGAAGTGCAAAAAGAATTAAATAAAAACAACATTTTTCCCCGAAGATATTTTTATCCATCACTTAATATAGTACCTTATGTGTCGGCTGGAGCTATGCCTATTTCCGAAAGTATTTCGAGTAGAATTTTATGCTTACCATTATATCCTGATTTAATGGAGCAAGAACAGAATCTAATTATTGAATCTATAAATAAAACCGTGTATGCTGGTTGTAGGAGCTAAAGGATTTGCAAAAGAAATTTTAGAAGAAATTCGTTCATTATATCCTAATGATGATTTAGTATTTTATGATGATGTTTCTGAAAATATTCCAGATGAGTTGTATGGTTCTTATAAAATATTAAACACTAAAAATCTTGCTAAGGAGTACTTTAGTACAACTGATAAAAGATTTGCTCTTGGTGTTGGAGACCCTTTAGTCAGAAAAAAAATAGCTCAGCAGTTTATTGATTTAGGAGGTGTTTTAACATCAGTAATAAGTAATCAAAGTTGTGTTGCAAAGCACGATGTGCAAATTGGCGAAGGAAGTACCATAATGAGTTTGTCTGTTATATCAAATGGTTCAAAAATAGGAAAGGGCTGCTTGCTTTATTTTCACTCAAGTATTACACACGATTGTATTATTGGAGATTTTGTTGAGATTTCTCCAGGCGCACAAGTATTAGGCAGGGCTATAATAGGAGACTTCTCTCAAGTAGGTTCAAATGCAGTGATACTCCCTGATATCAAAGTGGGTGTAAATGTTATTATTGGTGCTGGCGCAGTGGTTACAAAAGATGTTCCAGATAATGCTGTTGTTGTTGGAGTTCCTGCTAAAATCATTAAAACAAATCCAGTTGTTGAGTAATTCAATAAAAATAAGTGTTGTAATGATTACCTATGGTCACGAAAAATTTATTTTTGAGGCCATAGAGGGCGTTCTGTCTCAAAAATGTAGCCATGAAATAGAACTAATTATTGCTGATGACAACTCACCAGATAAGACAAAAGAAATAGTCGAAGGCATCATTAAGAATCATCCTAATGGAAGCTGGATTAAATATACTCGCCATGAACAGAATAAAGGCATGATGCCCAATTTTATTTGGGCGCTTCAACAAGCTAAGTCAGAATACATTGCTTTGTGTGAAGGTGACGACTACTGGACAGACCCATTAAAACTCCAAAAACAAGTTGATTTTTTAGTAGCAAATCAAGACTATGTAATGTGTTATCATGACGCATTTGGAATTTGTGAGGATGAGAGTATCGCTTACGAGTCTAAAATAAAGTCTGTTGGAGGGAACAAAAAAAATGACCTAAGTAACGAAGACCTTCTATTGTGTGATTATGTTATTCCGACAATGTCTGTATGTTATAGAAATATCTCAACAAACTATCCAGATCTATTTGCGTCTGCAAAGAATGGTGATATGTATTTATTTGCGTTCTTAAGTCAATTTGGTAAAGCAAAACAACTAAACAATATCACAACTTCAGCTTATAGAATACATAAAGGCGGAGTATACTCATTACTTAGTGACATACAAAAAACGGAAGGTGCAATAGAGACTAGGGAGAAAATCATGGAAAGCTTCATTGAAGAGCAAAAAGTTAAGATAAAAATGTTGCAAAACATAAAAGCAATTGAAATTACTCTTCTCTACAAACTTTTGATTAATAAAAAAGTAAGGCATTATTTTATTTATCTTAGAAAATTAAAATATAACAATCCATTTAATGCTGTAATTAAAAGCACTTTACTTGTTTTTAAGAAACTATTGAATAAAATGCTACTATGCCTTTAAAAAACCAAAATATCCTTATTATTTCCAATGAGCCATGGGGAGACTTGTGGTATTCTAAGCAAAATTATGCCTACGAACTTTCAAAAAAAAATAAAGTAATTTTTATTAACCCATGCGAAAAATGGTCGTTTAAAAATTTATTTACATTTAACGTAAATGAAGGATTTTACTCAGCTTCATTAAGCTATGTTAATTACACCAACTTTCTTCCAGCAAAAGGAAAATTATTAGATTTAATCAACAACTACATTACCTCAAAGCGACTTAAAAATTGGCTGCAAAATTCTAAAAAATTAGAACATTATATCTTCTGGTCATTTGATCCAATTCGACTTTACAATCACAAATTATTAGGTGCTAAAACAGGAATTTTTCATTGCGTAGATTATTATCTTTTTAAGTTTAGAGGGGAAAAAATTATTTGTAAAAATTCTGATATAATTTTTGCCACTTCTCAACGATATTTAGACGAATACAACGAGTTTAAAAAGCCCAAATATGTTGTTCCTCATGGAATATCAGAAGAGGAATTTACTGTTGATAAGTATGAACTAGAATCAGTAAAAAAAGAACTAATAGACAAAGGAGTTGAGCTAAACAGTTATGCATTATTTATTGGTGTAATTGACTTCCGCCTTGATTTCTCTACTACTGAAGAAGTCATTAAAGCATTTCCAAATACTCAGTTTGTATTTATCGGTCCATTAAAATTACCTAAAAATCAAACCGCACATCGCATTTTTATTGAGCAAATTTATCCTAATGTTGTACTCCTTGGTGCAAAACATTTTAAAGCATTAAAAAACTATATTTATTTATCAAAGTTTTGCTTTTCATTTATGGATATGAATCATAAGGCAAACACGGTACATCATCATAAAACATTAGTTTATTTAGCTCAAGGTAAGCCGGTTTTTAGTCCAACTTTTAGTGAATATGCTTCAAAAAGCGATATTATGTATATGGATAACGCTACCGAAAGTGTTATAACGCTTATCGATAAATTTTTAAAAAATGGTGAATCAGAAAGTAAGTCAATGGCGCGAATAGATTATGCAAAAACCTATACCTTTGAGAATATTTTGAAAAATGCAGAATCTGTTTTAGCCAGAGAGAACCTCATATAACTCAACTTGAAAGAAAACAACTCACAATATCAGCAGTGTAACCGATGCATAATGGACAATGCATTCGACCCCAACATTTCTTTTGATGGTGAAGGAAGATGCAATTATTGCACAGATTATTTTGCTCAAAAAAAAGATTCGGATAATAAAAAAACCTACGATTTCTATCAAATTGAACCGCTAATCAAAAAAATTAAAGAAGAGGGTAAAGGAAAAAAATACGATTGTATTGTTGGTGTAAGTGGCGGTACTGATAGCGCCTATCTAGTTTATAAAGCCGTTGAATTAGGACTTCGTCCATTAGCTGTGCATTATGACAATGGTTGGAACAGCGAAACAGCTACTCAAAACATTGAGATGCTTTTAAAGAATTTAAATGTAGATTTGTTTACTTACGTTAACGATTGGGAAGAATTCAGAGATGTTCAGCTATCTTTTTTTAAAGCTGGAGTAATAGATATCGAATTGATTACAGATCATGCAATCACAGCCATTTTATTTAAAACGGCCATTAAAAAAAATATTCGCTTTGTGCTGCAAGGGCACAATGAAAGTTCAGAATCAATTTTACCTGAAGCGTGGTACCACTACAAACATGATGGATTAAACATTAAAAGCATCCATAAAAAATACGGAACAAAACCCATTAAAACATTGCCTATAATGACTTTCTTTGAAGAGTACTATTACTTCAAGTTTAGAAAACTTACGCCTGTTTTATTGCTTAATTATATTGATTATAATAAAATCGAAGCTCAAAAAATACTCACAGAAAAATTTGGCTGGAGAACTTACGGTGCAAAACACAGCGAGTCTATTTTCACAAGATTTTATCAAAACTACATTCTACCTGTAAAGTTTAATGTTGATAAACGAAAAGCACACCTCTCTTCGCTAATATGCTCAGGTCAAATTTCAAGAGACGAGGCGTTAAAAGAATTATCTACAGATGTAGTTAATAGTCATCAAACAAAAGAAGACAAAGAATACGTGCTAAAAAAATTCGGAGTATCTGAAGACGTATTTGATGGATGGATGAAAGAAAAACCAATATCGCACTTTGCTTTTCCAAGCTACTTAACGCGTCATGATAAGTACGTTAGAAAGTTAAAAAAAATCATAGGTAGGTAGCATGATTACAATAATAGATTACGGTGCGGGGAATTTAGGGTCTATCCAAAATATGCTAAAAAAAATTGGCGTAGAATCTACAATTACTTCTGATAAATCTAAAATTGAATCTGCTGAAAAGCTTATTTTACCTGGTGTTGGGTCGTTTGATTATGGTATGCAACAACTCAACGAAAGAGATTTAATACAAGTACTCAATCAAAAAGTATTAGTAAATAAAACACCCATACTTGGTATCTGTTTAGGAGTGCAACTTTTTACAAAAAAAAGTGAAGAAGGTAAAATACATGGTCTCGGTTGGTTTGATGGAGACACGGTGAAATTTAATTTTCCCGCTGAGAGTCATCTTAAAATTCCTAATATGGGTTGGCAAGAAGTTATAATTAAAAAACAAAGTAAGTTAACAAAAAATCTTCCAGATGATGCACGATTTTATTTTGTGCATTCATACCATTTGAGTGCTAAAGAAAATGATGTTATACTAACTGCAAATTATGGTTATGAATATGCTTGCGGATTAGAAAAAGAAAATATTGTGGGGGTGCAATTTCATCCTGAAAAAAGCCATAAATTCGGAATGACAATTCTTAAAAATTTTGCAGAAAATTATTAATTGTGGGAAGATTCAGAATCATACCTGTATTGTTATTCTCTAAAGGCGGATTGGTAAAAACTGTGCAATTCAAAAATCCAAAATACGTTGGTGACCCAATTAATGCAATAAAAATTTTTAACGATAAAGAAGTTGATGAATTAGTTTTGTTAGACATTGATGCTACAAAAAATAAAACAGGCCCAAACTATCATTTGATAAACGAAGTTTCAAAAGAATGTTTTATGCCTTTTAGCTATGGCGGTGGCATTAGTACTACTGATGAAATAAAAAAAATCTTGAATAGTGGAGCCGAAAAAGTAGTCATCAATTCATCTTCGCTATCACACATAGATGTGGTAAAAGAAGCATCATCTCGATTTGGTTCACAAAGCATTGTAATTTGTCTAGATATAAAAAAAAATTGGCTAGGTAAATATTATGTATATACCCATAAAGGAGAAAAAAACACCAAATTAAGCCCCGTAGAATTTGCTATAAAAATGCAACAAGCGGGTGCAGGTGAATTAATTCTTCAATTTATTGACAAAGACGGAACTTATGAAGGTTACAACCTTGAAATTATAAAGGAAGTTAGTAGCGCAGTAGATATTCCTGTTGTTGCATGTGGTGGAGCAGGTAAATTAGATGAGTTCAGCACAGCAATGAAAAATGGTGCATCTGCAGTTGCTGCTGGGAGCTTATTCGTTTTTTATGGGCCACTAAAAAGTGTGCTTATAAATTATCCTTCCAAAGAAGAATTAATTGATTTGTTTAGAAAGAATGAGCGTTAAATTTGAAAACCAAACCATACTAATTACCGCCAACGAACCTTGGGGAGATGTTTGGTTTTCTAAACACAATTACGCTTGGGAACTGTCCAAAAAAAACAAAGTATTTTTTATTAATTCACCAAAAAAATGGCGTTTAAAAAATTTATTTTCAAATAGTATAACTACTCAAAAAATACACAATACACTTACCGTAGTTAATATAAACAACTACCTCCCTTCTGGCTTAACCATTTTAAAAGAGGTGAACAACTTCATTAATAGCTTTCGTCTTAAACGATTTGTTAAAAAACACTCAGAAAGTTTCATCCTCTGGTCGTTTACGCCTTTGGTATTTTTCAGACCTAAATTGTTGGGATGTAATTTATCAATTTTTCATGTTGTAGATATGCATTGGCCTAAGTTTTATGGCACAACTATTTTAGCGAAAAATGCAGATATACTAATACTTATTTCAAAAGAAATATTGTTTGAATACGATCACATTCAAAAACCCAAACTACTTGTGCCACACGGTATTTCTATAGATGTGTTTTCATTAGAAAATAATGCTCTTGGAAAAGTAAAAGCAGAACTACAACCTTATACCAATTTTGGACTGTTTGTGGGCAGTATAGATGACCGCCTTAATTTTGAACTAATTGAAAAGTTTGCACAAAAACTTAGCAATACAATATTTCTTTTTATTGGTCCAATAAAGTTGGAGCAATTTAAAAACCAAGAAGAATTATTTAAAGGAAAATATTCCAATATAATTAGTCTAGGAGCTCGACCCTATTTAGATGTAAAATACTATATTCATCTTGCTAAATTTTGTGTTTCACCTATGAATATGAATTACCCTGGTAATCATATTTCGCACCATAAAACAACTCCTTACTTAGCTCAAGGGAAACCTATATTTAGCCCCTATTTTAAAGGTTATATAGGTATGGAAGAAATCATGTATATGAGCAATGATGATGATAAATTAATAGAATTATTAGATAATTTCTTAACTTGTGGCGAAGATTTATCATTAGAAAAAAAGAGAATTGACATTGCAAAACAACATACCTACGAAAATCTTATACAAAAAATAGAAGTTTTTGTTAATGAAAAATAAACCTGCTCATATCATTTATGTAATGGCCAACAATACTTCTGTGCCATACTTTTTATGGTTTGCAGAAAAAGCCACAAAAGACGAAAGATTTAAATTTTCCTTTGTACTTCTTCATAGTAAAAAACCTAAAATGATTGAAGAAGTTAAGCAATTTGGGTGCGAATGTTATTGGATCCCTTTTGATAATAAATTTCGTGGAAGATCAATTATAAAGGCCATACCAAAACTTTATTTTTTACTAAAAAAACTAAAACCAGATGTAGTGCATTCTCATCTTTTTGATGACTCATTATGTACTGTTATAGCCGCAAAATTAGCTGGAATTAAAAACAGATTTGTTACCAAACAAGACACTACTTTTCATTGGTTTTACGCTAAAAAAGCTGTGAAGTACGATAGATTAATAAACCGCATAGCAACCCATCTAGTTCCCGTAAGTAAGGAGTGTAAGGATTTTGTCTTAGAAAATGAAGGCGCAGACCCTAATAAAATATATCTCGTTCATCACGGAATTCCAAAAGATAAGCTTTCCCTCGCAAAAGAAGAATACAAAAATGAGTTGATTGAAAAGTATGGATTAAAAGGTAAGATAGTAATTGGCACTGTAGCTCGTCTAATAGAGTGGAAGGGCCACAGAACACTTATTGATGTTGCCGAAAGAGCGGTAAAAATTAACCCAAATATCGTGTTTCTTTTTGCTGGTGAAGGCGATTTAAAAGAAGAGCTTGAGCAAATTATCCAAGAGAAAAATCTCACGAAAAATATAATATTCACGGGCTGGGTTGACAGAAAAAAAATTCCTTCGCTTTATGCTATAATGGATATTTACATCCACGCGGCAAAGTATGAGCCCTTTGGATTTGTAATTGCTGAAGCCATGATGAATGGCGTTCCTGTTTTATCTACAAAAACTGGTTCTGCATTAGATGCTATTAAACACAAAACAAATGGCTTTTTAGTAGACTACAATTCAATAGATGGCTTTGTTGAAGGTATTGAATTCTTACTTTCTTCTAACCTTAAAGAAATTGGCTTAAAAGGTAAGGAAACAGCTAAAGACATGTATAGCTTTGAAAGAATGTGGAGGGGCTACACTTCTTTGTACGATAGGGTTTTAAACCTTAACAAAACCATTCCTCACGTGGTGCATATTATGGCTAACAATTCATATGCTCCCTATTTAACGTGGTTTGCACAAGAGGCAGCGCGAAGAAAAGATGTGCGCTTTACCTTTGTTTGCATGTTCAACACAAAACCGGATATGTTGTTTGAGATGCGTAAATTAGGATATGATAGCCATTGGGTAAAATATGATACATCAAACAAAAGAATTCATCAAATAAAATCACTTTTTCAAATCTATTTTTATTTAATAAAAATAAAACCTAATGTAGTAAACACACACTTATTAGAAGACTCATTACCTGGTCTTTTAGCTGCTAGATTTGCAAAAATAAAAACAAGAATTATTACCAAAGGAGATGCTGCTTACCATTGGTATTATGCCAAAAAATGGGTGTTTTTAGATAAAATAAACAACCGAAATGCAACACACATCATAGCTATTTCTAATGAAAGTAAAGAATTCATTTTGGAGAAAGAAAAAGCGACTCCAGACAAAGTAAGAATGATTCATCATGGGATACCAATTGATAAAATTCTGTCAAGTATAAAACCCAAAAAGAAAGAACAATTTGTAAAAAAGTATAAACCTAACAACGAAATTTTAATTGGTTCGGTTGCCCGATATGTAGAATGGAAGGGGTTTAATTATATTATTGATGCTGCTCAAAAAATTTCGAAAACTCATCCCAATGTAACGTTTCTTTTTGTTGGCGTTGGGCAGAATAAGGCAGAAATAGAAGCGCTATTCAAACTTAGAAATATTACAAACATTCAACTTGCTAGTTGGATTTACCCAGAAGACGTTCCTTCTATTTACGCCTCTTTCGATATTTTTTTACATGCAGCTGTTATGGAACCTTTTGGATTTGTAATTGCTGAAGCTATGGCACATGGATTGCCAATAATTTCATCACCAACAGGCGCAGCAAAAGATGCTATTTTTCATTTAGAAAATGGATACTTAACTAAATACAAAGACTCTAATTCTATTGTTGAAGGAATTAACTATATGCTTAAAAATGACGTTAACCCAATGAAGAAAAAAGTACAAGAAACAGCAAAAAACATGTACGACTTTTCAATTATGTATGAAAACTATTTAAGCCTTTACAACGAATCTCTTAGAAAGCAATAATAATTAATGCCTACAATATCCATCATAATACCCGCTTATAATGCAGAAAAATATATAGAAGAAACTGTAGATTCTGTATTAAAACAAAGTTATCAGAATTTTGAAATAATCATTGTGAATGATGGCTCTACAGACTCAACAAAAGAGGTTATTGATAGGATTGCTAAAAAAGACTCAAGGATAATTGTATTTCATAAAGAAAATTCTGGCGTTTCTGACTCTAGAAATGTTGGAATTAAACTTTCTAAAGGCGAATATTTAGCTTTTTTAGATGCTGACGATTATTGGCTCGAAGATAATCTTTTGCTTAAAGTAAAAGCCCTTGAAAATAACGATTGCGATTTTGTGTATAGCGACAGATTCGATACAGATGAACATCTAAATATTATTAGTACTGCTGTCTTCAAACAAAAATCTGTAGCATTAGACAATATTCTTTTAGGCAAAGAAAATATTATTCCGAGTAATTTAATTGTAAATAAAAAATGTACGGACAATGCTAAAATTAGATTTAGCACTCAACTTTCTAACTTGGCCGACCAACATTTTTGCGCCATGCTTGCAAAATATTATAAAGGTACATACATAGCTGCTCCCCTTTTAAAATATAGAATCTTATCTTCAAGTATGAGTAGAAGTTTATCCCTTTTAGAAAAAGATTCTCTTAAAGCTTTTGAACTCTATTCGCAAGAAAAGTTATTCAAAAATGTTTTTTTTAAACTTAGGTGTTATTCAAATATGTATTTCATGTTAGCAGGGAGTTGGTGGGTACATGAAAAAAATATCACAAAATTGATTAAGTATTCTGTTTTGGCAGTTTTATACTTCCCGCCAAATATTTTAAAGCTTTTAAAAAAGCTATTTCAGATAAATAAGTTAATAAAATGAAAGCATTTTTAAAAAAATTATATGCTATTATTCCATTAAAAAAAGAAATATTTTCAATACTGAAAATATTTCGACTACCAGAAAACATTTACAAACATCTTCATTTTAAAGGAGTATTTAAGGTAAAAATAAATAGCTCAACATCATTTAAAATGTACTCACCCGGAACGGTTGAAGAAAACCAATTGTTTTGGAAAGGACTTGAAGGTGGTTGGGAAAAAAAATCAATAGAACTATGGATGAAACTTGCGCAACAAAGTAATGTGATTTTTGATATTGGTGCCAACACAGGTATTTATTCTTTAGTAGCTAAGGCAATAAATCCAAAATCTAAAGTTTATGCATTTGAACCTTTGCCTGCCGTGTTTGAAATACTTGATAGAAATAGTAAACTAAATGATTTTGATATAGATTGTTTGCCATTAGCTGTGTCTAATTTTACAGGTAACGCTAAAGTTTTTCTTCAGGAAAACACAGATTTTGCATACTCTGTTACTGTAAATAAATCATTACTTACAAAAGGAACACCTCAAAAAGAACTCGCTATTAAAACTGTAACTCTTAATGAATTTATTGACACAAATAACATTGAAAAAATCGATTTAATCAAAATTGATGTGGAAACACATGAACCAGAAGTTTTAGAAGGATTCAATAATTATATAGACACCTACTTACCTGACATGTTAATTGAAGTTAGCAAAGAGCTAGTAATTGGGCGTGATGGAGAAATAATATTACATAAAATAAACTCTATGCTTAACAATAAAGGTTATTTGTATTTTGATATTGACGATGAAAATGCAACAATTACTCAGAAGGATAAAGTTTACGTTTCTTCATTTTGGAACTATTTAGTCTGTAAACCGCAAACAGCAAAATATTTGGGGTTAATTTAAAAGATGCCGAAATCTAAAAACATATTGGTAGTTACAGGTTGGAGTTTTAATGATGCGCTTGTTCAAACCTACACGCTTCCCTATGTAAAAATAATTCAAAAAAATCTTCCTGAAGATTCAATAATATATTTGTTTACACAGCGTCAGAAAAGCTATTATAATGAGTTGAATAAAAACGAAAATGCAAAAAAAGAGCTTGAACTAAAAAATATTTTTGTTATAGAACAAGAATATGTTCCTTTTGGAATTAAAGCAATGCTATCAAGTTTGATTCATCTTACAAAATTAATATTACTCATATTTCAAAAAAGAATCATAACCATTCACGCTTGGTGTACACCTGCAGGAACTATTGCCTACATTTTATCAGTAATTATAAGAAAACCACTCATCATTGACAGCTACGAACCACATGCCGAAGCAATGGTAGAAAACGGCACATGGAAAAAAAACGGACTAGCATTCAAACTCTTATTTTTCTTTGAAAAATTACAAACTAAACGGGCTAAGGTTTGTATTGGACTTACGGAAAAAACTCCAGAATATGCTCAAAAAGCATATGGAGTAACTCCAAACAAACATTACGTAAAGCCGGCATGTGTTGACTTAAAATTGTTTAATCATAACATTAAACCAAATTACGCGCTCATTAACGAAACTGAAAACACCAACAAAATAATTGCAATTTATGCTGGAAAAATTGGTGGTATTTATCTAGAAAAAGAAATTTTTGACTTCTTCAAAACCTGTGAAGAATATTGGAAAGGTAATTTTAAAGCCATTATTTTATCAAATTCTCCTAAAGAAATTATAGAAAAACACACTAAAGAAGCATCATTAAATCCAAATTCTATTTGGCACAAAGAAGTGGCGCATAGTGAGGTAAACAATTACATGGCATTAGCTGATTTTGCGTTAAATCCTGTAAAACCTGTGCCTACAAAACGCTACTGTACCTCAATAAAAGACGGTGAATATTGGGCAATGGGTTTGCCTGTGGTTATCACGCCAAACATCTCTGACGATTCGGACATTATCAAAGAAAATAACATCGGTAGCGTTATAACTGAACTTAATAAAGATGGTTATTTGAAAAGCGTGAAAGAAATTGACGAGTTACTAAAACAAAATTCAAAAGCACAGCTTAAAGAAAAGATTAGAAACGTAGCAAAAAAATACAGAGATTACTCTATAGCTGAAAAAATTTATTCGGAGATTTACAGATAATATTCGCTATTTTTGTGCTACAAATTCCTCAGATTAAATGAAAAACAAAAAAATACTTGTTACCGGTGGAGCTGGTTTTATTGGTAGTCACTTGGTTGAACGCTTAGTTAACGATGGCAACGAAGTAGTGGTAATTGACAACTTGCTAAGAGGAAATAAAATTCCTAAAGAAATTTTTGAAAAAATAACGTTTCTTAAAGAAGATGCCTGCAATTATTCTATAGTACTTAACGCATCAAAAGGTTGTGATTATATATTTCACTTTGCTGCCATCTTGGGTGTTGACATCGTTGCAGATAATCCAATGGAAACAATGGAAACAGAGGTCATCAGCACACAAAATGTGGTGAAAGCTGCGCTAGAAAATGGCGTGAAGAATATTATTTATGCATCTACAAGTGGTATTTACGGACACCATGCCATGGAACAAAGCGTAAGTGAAGAAGTAATGGTTGACCCAAAAACAAGCTATGCTATGGCTAAGCGATATAATGAAATCTATCTTGCTTCATTACATGAGGAAAAAGGGTTAAATACCATTGCACTTAGATTTTTCAACATCTATGGTCCAAGACAAGATAACCGAATGGTGGTACCTAGATTTATTGAGCAAGCTCAAAAAAATGAGGACATCACCGTTTTTGGAACAGGCAATCAAACACGCGATTTCACCTATGTTGATGATGCGGTAGAAGCTTCTGTAAGATTGGCAATTAATATGAATGGATTTGGCATTTACAACATTGCCAACGAAGCAGAAATAGACATAAAAGCACTAGCAGAAACTATTAAATCTGTTACCAATTCAAAGTCGAATGTTGTCTTTATAAATGCTCCTTCTAAACGTTATGATTATGAAGTGGGAAGAAGATATGGCTCATCTGAAAAGTTATTTAATAAAACTGGGTTTAAACCAAATACAAAGCTTGAAGACGGACTGAAATTAATTTTATCATATACAGATAAAATTTAATGCTTTATAAAATATCCTTTTAATGTTAGGCCTGTACTAGTAATAGTTAATAGGTAATTAACTAAATTCTTAGCTAATGCTAAATACCACTTTTTACTAATGTTTACCCTCAAACTTTCATCGGAGGTTCCTTTAACTTTCTTTTTTTCTATATTATTCTCTTTAGACTGATTGAATCTGTCTATACTAATTCCCGTACTCAAAAATTTTAGTGGCTTAAAACCGTTGTTAGTCAGCAACAATTGTAATGTGTTTTTAGTATAATACGATAGATGCTCTGGATATTTTATTGCATTGTATTTAGATTTCAAATAATATCTCATCAAACTATTAAAATTGGGTGTTGTGCAATAAAACAAGCCTCCTTTACGAAGCAATTTCTTGAACTCTTGAATCTCTTCATTAGGATTATTAATGTGCTCCAATACTTCAAAAGAAGTAATAACATCAAACTCAGCACCATCAAATTCACTAGCATTCAACTTACCTTTTTTAATGTTAATACCCTTTTTTAAACATACTTCTACTGCTTTATCAGAATACTCTGTTCCATAAACTTCCCATCCTCTTTTTTTAGCTTCTTCCAAAAAATAGCCAGCACCACAACCAACATCAATTAGCTTATTTGTTTTTCGATACTTTTCAAATTCATCTAAAAGAATATGATAGCTTTTTATGGTTAGTGGCGAAATATTCAGTTCACCATTGTAAGCATAGACCTTGTAATAATTATTAAGTTCTTCTTGAGTAGGTATTTTAGAACAAAATACAAAACCACAGTTGCTACACTTTGTTAAATAATGCTTTTGATAATCATGAAGCGGATTAAGAGAAGATCTATTACAAACTAAACATTTGCTGTGTTCCATAAAGTGAATTTTAATTATCGTAGCGATTTTATATAACTATGATTATGAAGATAATATATATGAATTAATAAAAATCCTGACAAAAATGGAAGAGCAGGCACCCTAAACCTAACCAATGCGCCAAAATTTGATGTAGATAATCCCAATACAATACAAAAAACAATACTAAATATTAAAAAGAAATTTACTACCACTTTCTTTTCAACTGGTATCTCATAGCTCTTTCGAAGGACATAAATATTAAATAACAAATAAATTATAACGAGAAGATAAGAAGCGCCCTCAATTGTCGAAATATTTGGAACTAAACCTGCTACTTGTCCTGGTAATGGATAAAAAATACCTGCAAAAGCGGCAATAGGTATTTTACTAATTAAGCTTTGAAGGTTAGGTTCAAGTTTTCCAATATCAAACGATTGACCTTTGTGATAATCTGATTTTAAATCATTATGATAAACAACAGTTTGCTCTACAACTTGGTCGAGCGCAAATTTTCCTAAAGACTCACCAATTAATGAAAGAAATAAAACAGATACACCAAGTGCCGCAGATGATGTTAAAACCATTAGCACAGATCTTAACCACTTTTGAGAAAAACGCTTTGTAATGCCGCCTGAAAATTGCCAAATAGCAACTGCAGGAAATAATGCTACAACAACATAGGGTTTAGCAAGAACAACTAAAATAAATCCTATAGCGATAGTTATAAAAGCCCAAAGCTTTTTATCACTTCGTTTATATGGTAGCTCTATTAATTCTGAAATCATTAACGCTACTCCAATCAATGTTACAGTATCTTTTGAAATACCTCCTGCCCAGAATACTGATGAAGGAATTAGAAAGCAAGCTATGAAATTATACTTCATATTCGGACAAATTCTTTGAAAAGACTTATATAGCTTCCAAACCGCAAAAAAAGAAACAAAACCCACCATCATAGTGGAAAGCAAAAAACTCCCATTGGACAATATTACAAATGGTGTAACCATTTTTATAACCGACATCTGCGTTGGTACATAATAAATTTCTTCGAATGGCCATACCTGATATTTCCAAAAAATCGCATAATGCGCTCTGGATGGCGCTTCTATCATTAACTGAAAAAAATCAGAGGGAGAACCGACAAATACTTGTCTATAAACCATGGAAATTTCAAAATACTGTGTTGTATCTCCACCCGCATAATAATGCGCATACATAGAATAATAAAGAAAAGATCCGATAAGTTTAACAGCAAGACCAAACGTATAATATTTGTAAACTTGATCTGTGCTTACTTTTAAATTTTGATAAAAAAACCCATAAATAAGTAGAATGAAAAAAAAGAGTGTAGCAATAAAAAACTCAACAGTTGAAGTTTGGTATAGTCCAAAATTATACGTTTGAAACATCTCTTTTTATCTATGATGATAAGGCTCCCCTTTAATAATAGTAAAAGCCCTATACAATTGTTCTTTAAAAAATACACGCACCATTTGATGCGAAAATGT
>CAYVVI010000003.1:0-33314 GCA_964455265.1 uncultured Flavobacteriales bacterium
ATATGGGTGCAGCTGGAATTACCTGTTCTACTTCAGAAATGTCGGCAGCAGGTGGAGTGGGTATGCGCATAGATTTGTCTAAAGTACCAACCCGTCAAGATAACATGAAAGATTGGGAAATTCTTTTATCAGAATCTCAAGAGCGCATGTTGATTGTGGTTGAGAAAGGCAAAGAAGCTATTGTAAAACGCATTTTTGATAAGTGGGATTTGAATGCCGAGCAAATTGGTGAAGTAACCGATACAGGCATTTTAGAATATTATATGCACGGTGAATTGTGCGCCAGCGTTCCTGCCGAGCCATTGGTGTTAGGTGGTGGTGCGCCTCAATACAAAAGAGAATTTAAAGAACCTGCATACTATCAAGAATATAAAAAGTTTAGCATTGACGATGTTAAGCAACCAAAAGATTTAAAAGAAGTAGCCATCTATATGTTGGCGCATCCAAACATTGCTTCTAAGCGTTGGGTGTACGAGCAATACGATAGCATGGTTGGTACTAAAAATATGAGCACCAACGCACCTTCTGATGCGGGTGTGGTAAACATCAAAGGAACTAACAAAGCACTAGCCATGACGGTAGATTGCAATTCTCGCTATGTGCATGCCGACCCTGAAATTGGTACGTCTATTGCCGTTTCTGAAGCTGCACGAAACATTGTGTGTTCTGGCGGTGTGCCTTCTGCAATTACCAACTGTTTGAATTTTGGAAACCCTTACAATCCTGAATCGTATTGGCAGTTTGTGGGCGCTATAAAAGGTATGAGTGCTGCCTGTTTAAAATTTGAAACACCTGTAACAGGCGGTAACGTTAGTTTCTACAACCAAACCGTTATCGATGGTAAAGAAGTACCTGTTTTCCCAACCCCTACTATTGGTATGATTGGCGTTTTGGAAGATAAAAACAACAAAATGACGCTTAACTTTAAGCAAAAAGGCGACTTAATTTTTTTGATTGGTAAAGCCGTTGAAGACATTGGCTGCTCGGAATATTTATACAGTTATCATGGTGTTAAAGGTTCTCCAGCGCCTTATTTTAATTTGGATGAAGAATACCAAATGCAAGATACTGTTAAGGGTTTAATCGCCAATAAAATAATCAATGCTGCGCACGATTGTGCCGATGGTGGTTTATTTGTAACGCTTACCGAAATGGCAATGGCTTCCAATTTAGGTTTTGATATTGTTACCGATGCTGAAATTCGTGAGGATGCCTTTTTATTTGGCGAAGCCCAAGGTAGAGTAGTGGTAACTGTAAACGAAGCCAACGAAGAAGATTTCATCGACTTTATGATGGCATCAGGTACGCCATTTACACTGTTGGGTCACGTTACCAAAGGACGTTTGACGGTAGATGAAGTAGATTATTTATCTGTATCGGATGCTAAAAACATCTTTGATAACGCTCTAGCAAAGAGGTTAGCATAATTCTAATAAGCATATAAAAAGCAAAAACCCCGCGAAACGTTTTTCGTGGGGTTTTTAATTTGCAAGGAAATAAGTAAAACCAAGAAAGGTAGCATTTAACGTCTTTCTAAATATAAGACGCAGCAATTATTCAAATGGTTGCACGGGGGTTGAAAAAAGTTTTAAAATTCTTTCTTTATGCGGTCAATCTCACGTTTTACGTCCTTCTCTTTGAGAGATTCTCGCTTGTCGTGTATTTTTTTACCTTGTGCTAAGGCGATTTCTAGCTTTGCTAAGCCCTTGTCGGTAATAAACATGTGCAAAGGCACTATGGTAAATCCCTTTTGCTGAATCCCTTTTGTAAGTTTTCCAATTTCTGTGCGGTTGAGCAGTAATTTTCTGTCGCGCTTAGGTTCGTGATTATAGTGACCTCCTTTGCTGTACTCGTTGATGGTCATGTTACGGATAAAAACTTCTTCTTTCACCACTACACAATACGCTTCCTTTATACTGGCTTTACTTTCTCTCACCGATTTAATTTCGGTACCTGTAAGCATTATGCCAGCAATAAATTTTTCAATTATTTCGTAGTCGAAATAGGCCTGTTTATTCTTTATGTTTACTTTGTTTTCAGCCACTGTGTGCAAAGATACATATTATGAAGTTTTGTCACTTTGAGTATTTTGCTTTTAATTGAAAATTAGTCAAAACTGTAGCTATTGATACAACTGTAAAATAATATTACTCAAAGTAACAAGAAAACTATTTGGCTTGATTTTCGTTTCAGTGCTAAATGATTTATAGCTTTGTATAGTTGAATTTTATTATAAAATATCGTTATCCAATTTTAGGCACACTATTGTTGCACTTACTTTTTGTTGTATTTGCCATAAACACAAAAATTACAGAGTTTAAGTTCCCTAAAGAAGAGTTTGAAATGGTTGCCGAGCTTGATTTTTCTGAAATGCAAGAACAAGAACAGCAGCAACAGGAAATGCAACAAGCACTCTCTCAGCAAGAGCTATTGAATGCTACTGTAAATGCTTCGCAAAAACAATCTACCTATACCAATGCCATAAACACCTCTAAGTTGGATAAGCAAATTGAGGATGATTTGAAAAATTTAGAAAGCAAATTTTTTGAGGAAATTGCCAAAGAAAAACCCAAAGACGACAAGCAAACTCAAACTAAACAACAAAATACTACTGTTGTGAAGAAAGATGCTGATAAAAACGATCAAGCGAGTTTAGGTGCTGATGTGTTTGCAACGGCAAGTTATGTGTTAGAAGGGCGAAACGATTTAGAATTGCCTGCACCCAGCTATACGTGCCGCACAGAGGGTAGGGTAGTGGTGGACATAAAAGTAAATCAGAAAGGTGAGGTAAAGTCTGTTGCGGTAAATACCTATAGAAGCAACACTACCAACGAATGCTTAATAAATGCTGCACTGCAGTATGCCAAACGTGCCCGCTTCAATCAGAATTTTAACGCAGCTTCAATGCAAAGCGGCACCATTACGTTTGTGTATGCAAGGCAGTAGGTTTTAGTTTGTTGGTGATTGGTGTTTAGTTTTATGTAAATTTGGAAAACCAATTCAAATATTCAACAAATGAATTTAAAAGATAAAATTATTAAAATTGAAAGCCACTGTAATTCTAATAGTATAAGTCTTTTTAGAGGCACCTTTGATGATACGAATTTTTCAATTGTAAATTGGGAAACTTTTTCTCAAACTGAGAAACAAAATGATTTAGATAAATACTTACAATCAACTACGATTGTTGGGTCAAAGATATTAGTTCTTTATACAGAAGAAAATGATTTTGATTTTCACGAGCTTGAAAAAATCATTAAAGATTCAGATGAGGAAGAAAAAGAAGTGTTACTGAAGTCTTTTGAAATTGTAAAGAATAATAAAGATGATGTTCCTTTCTTTGAACTGGCGTTTTTTTATAATAATATCTGCTTTAGATTTTCTGAGCTTTCTGATTGGATGAATAATTTTATTGAGATTAGAGATTTTGTAAATAATTATTATGATGATAAAAATGAAGATTATCAAGATAATTTTAGTGAATTAATTGATTATAATAGTAATCAGATGTCTGATGAAGAAATAGAAAAACTTGCCAGAGAATTAGTCTATAGTGAAGAATATCTGAAAGCTGAAACTTATAATGAGAGACACGCATTGGTTTTAAAGACTACAGGTAGTTTCTATAATAGAAAATTATTAGATAAAAAATGTAATGAAATATATAGAAATGAAATAGTAGCTAAACAGGAAGAAGAATTAAGATTAAAAGTTATTGATTTAAAAAAGCAAGGGCTAAAAAAAGTAGAAATCGCATCAAAGTTAGGAATATCAGCAGGGAGGGTTAATAAATATTTTTATACAGATTAATTATTTAACCCCAACTCCACCTTTAACTTCTTCGGCAACTTAGCTGCTACCAAGCGGTAGGCGTTGTTAATGTAAAAATTCCATTTATCGGTGGGCAGTAGAGCAATGTCATTCACTTTTACCCATTGGCGTTTGGCAAAGTAGGGTGCTTGTGAAATGCCATCGTGTTCGCATAGTTCGTCAAATTGTTCTTCGGTAACTTTAAAGCTGGCACACACGGGTGTTTCGTCTAAGCTCAACACCAAAAATATTTTTTCGTGTACGCAAAAACATAGGTGTTCACCCCATTTAAGGTCTTCAGTTACGGCTTTAAGGTGTAAACAATATGCGCGAAGTTCTTCAGCATTCATAAAATAAAATTAAACAAAAAATCCCGAACCATCGGCTCGGGATTTTATAATTTATTTTCTTTATTCTAAATTCTAACCTTCTATAATTCTTAGGTGAATTAATCTTCAATAATTACCACACCTGGGTATTTAGATTTATCAAACTTAAAGGTATTGTCTGTAATTTCAACATTGGTTTCAAACTTAGTAACGATGTAGGTTACCGTAACGCCACTTTTTGCTTTTATAATGGCACTTTTAATTTCCTTTTTAGTTCTATCAATGTTTAATGTAATGGTGTGAAATTGGCTTTTTGCAGGGTTTAAAGGAAACAACTTTACTGTTTGCGTGGTGGCATCTTCCTTTTCAAATTGAAATTTGTAGCCACTTTCCCAAATGGTTAATAATTTGGTTGGAGTAATAAAGTCATCACCCGCAGTAGCCACATCTTCTATGTAGCATTCGTTGTCTTCTTTTAAATAGGTCCATTGTTTTTTACCATCAGAATATACATCCTGACCCTCAACAGATAAAAAATAACTATCGCCTTTAATTTTCGCCAAACCTGTGTTGGTTTGGTTTATGTCTTGCCCTTTGGTACTCATTTTAAAAGACATGTTGATGGTTTTGTATGTCTTAGTTTTTTGGCTAAGTTCATTCAAAATTTGCTTGGCTTTATCTTCTTGTTGGCTAAATCCAAATAGGGTAGAAGTAGCTATAATTCCTGTTAGTAATGCGGTTTTCATTGTTGTTAGGGTGTGTTTATTAATTATTGGTTTAATAGTTCACTGGTTTGTTAGTTAACTAGGGTTTTAGGACTTTTAACCTTTAACTCTCAGTGTTTCCGTTGCTGTTTCTCAAAAACTGTTCCAAACTTTCTAAATCGTTGTATAATACGTCTCTGGCTTTGCTACCTTGGTGATTTCCAATAATGCCTGCTGCTTCCAGTTGGTCTATAATTCTACCAGCTCGGTTGTAGCCAATTTTCATTTTTCGTTGAATAAGTGAAGCAGAACCTTGTTGAAATTGAACAACCATTCTGGCGGCATCATCAAAAAGCGGGTCTTTTTCATCATTAGAAAAAGAAAGGTCTCCGCCACCTTCTTCGCCTTCGTACTCAGGTAACATAAATGCAGCAGGGTAGGCACGTTGCGAGCCAATGTAATCGGTAATAGCATCAACTTCTGGAGTATCTACAAAAGCACATTGAATACGCACTAAGTCGCTGCCTTGAGAAAGAAGCATATCTCCACGCCCAATCAATTGCTCGGCACCTTTACTATCTAAAATAGTACGTGAATCTATTTGAGAACTTACTCTAAAAGCAATACGCGCAGGGAAGTTGGCTTTAATTACACCCGTAATAATATTGGTAGAAGGGCGCTGAGTAGCAACAATTAAGTGTATACCAATAGCACGCGCTAACTGTGCTAAACGTGCAATAGGAGTTTCTACTTCTTTACCCGCAGTCATTATCAAGTCGGCAAACTCATCAATTACCAATACAATGTATGGCATGTAGCCGTGTCCTTTTTCTGGGTTTAATCTGCGTTCAATAAATTTAGCGTTGTATTCTTTAATGGTTCGTACGCCAGCATCTTTAAGTAATTCATAGCGATTGTCCATTTCAATACACAAGGAGTTAAGTGTTTTTACAACTTTGCTTGTATCGGTAATAATGGCATCTTCTTCGCCAGGTAGTTTAGCTAAAAAGTGACGTTCTATTTTGTTG
This sequence comes from uncultured Flavobacteriales bacterium, assembly GCA_964455265.1. Classification (GTDB taxonomy): domain Bacteria; phylum Bacteroidota; class Bacteroidia; order Flavobacteriales_D; family Parvicellaceae; genus JBKHVV01. The sequence goes on from CAYVVI010000003.1 coordinate 5,872, forward strand.
AATAACGTTAACTCTACTTTTTTAGGGTCAACTAAAACAAACTTAACTTGCGATGGATGTTTTTTGTAAAGGATAGATACTAAAATAGCATTCAATCCAACAGATTTACCTTGCCCTGTAGCACCCGCCATTAGTAGGTGAGGCATCTTGGTAAGGTCGGTTATAAATATTTCGTTAGAAATGGTTTTACCCAAGGCAACCGGCAAATCCATTTTTGAATTTTGAAACTTATCTGATGCGATGAGTGTACGCATGGATACCGTATCAGGGTCAGAGTTGGGAACCTCAATACCAATGGTTCCTTTACCAGGAATTGGCGCAATAATACGGATGCCTAAGGCGGCTAAACTTAACGCTATATCATCTTCTAAATTTTTGATTTTAGAAATACGGACACCAGGGGCAGGAATGATTTCGTAAAGCGTAACGGTAGGCCCAACAGTGGCTTTAATTTTAGAAATCTTAATGTTATAGTTGTTGAGCGTATCTACAATTTTGTTTTTGTTAAGCTCAAGTTCCTCTTTGTTAATTTTTAGGTCTTCGCTTCCATATTCAACCAATAAATCTATAGGAGGAAGTTCATAGGTAGAAAGTTCGAGTTTTGGGTCGTATTCACCAAATTCTTGCAACTTGGTGTTTAGTTCATCTTCGCTTAAAATGGTTTCTTCTTTATTCGCAATTTCAACAGAAAAACCTTCGTCTTCAGAAGGAATTTCTTCATGTTTAATGGGCTGTTCAATAATCAATTCTTCTAATGGAGATGAAGTCTCTTCAAGCTCTAATTCTTCTTTTGGTTCTTCTTCAAAAGATAAATCAACTTCTGGTTTTTGTTCTTCTACTTCTTCGCGTTCAAAGGTCTCAAATGTTTCGGGAGTGTTATCATCCAAATCAAATGAAGGTTCTGGCATGCTGTATTTATTCTCTAATTTACTTTCTTCATCTTCGATTTCTTCTTCGTCTTCATTGCTGTTTGCTTTGTCAAATACGCCACCAAACTTATCTACAAGCTCATCATAAGGTGGATTGAAAATGGCTGTAACACCCAATAATAAAGTAAAAAGAACAGTTACAAAAGCACCAACGCTTCCTAATGCAGAAGTTACCCAATTGTTAATACCGTAGCCAAATGCACCAGGTAAATAATCGTTGGGAGATGAAACAAAGTAGCCAAACATAAAAGGAATCCAAAAACATCCAAAGGCAACAACTTGAAACGATTTCCATAGAGGCAATACGCGTTTGTTAAATAACAGTTTGATGGAAATTAAGACTAAAAACAATGCTATCAAAAAGCTAGCAATACCAAACCAATTGTGAATAAATTGATGCGCAACAAAGGCGCCAAACTTACCCATCCAATTATGAACAATAACATCATCCGAGCTAAAAACAAACTCGAAAAATTTTTGGTGATCAACCTTGTCTTGGTCTATTTTCCAGCTAGATAGATAAGAGATAAACGATAACACTAAAAATATTCCAGTAGCCATTAAAATTACTCCGCTTATGCGTTTTAATTTCTCACTTTTTATTTCTGGAAACTTAAAGTTTAAACCCTTACCAGTGCTTTCTGATTTGGGCTTTTTAGTTGGTTCTTTCTTTTGGTTTTTTAGTGTGTTAAACTTTGTCATGCAGTAAAAATATATAGGTGTGCACTATAACTGTTCAAAGTTAATGGTATGTGTAATTGCAGAACTAAGGTGATGTTGCTTTAAGTTAACAGATGATTGTTGAATGCTGTTATTTGTTAATTGGTTAACTAGTTCATTGGTGAATTAGGAAAAAATTGAAATATAAATTCTTAAATCTTAATTAATTACTTTACTATTTAACTACTTCACTATTTCACTAATTTGATATATGTAAAAAAAGAACGTCCAATCGCTCTAAAATAAGCATAAAACCTTATTTTTGTTGTTCGTTCAAGACAAGATACACTTATGGCAAGAATTGAAATAATTGAAAACATATCAGAGTTAGCAGCAGGCACACGTGGCGCAAGTTTGGGTATTGAAGCGCTTAAAGTAGCTGGTTTTAATGCAAAAAGCGACTTCTTTAAAAAACACCATAGCACTAAAATAGAAAACTACAACCATCTTTTATTTACAGAAACTAAAACCCCATTTGCCAAGCGCATAGATGGTGTTTACAAGGTTTACTTAGATGTGGCTGAAAAAGTAGCTTCAACCATGAAGTCTGGAAAGTTTCCGTTGGTTTTAGCGGGTGACCATTCTAGTGCTGGAGGGACAATTGCTGGAATTAAAACACTACACCCAAACGCTAGATTAGGCGTTGTGTGGATTGATGCTCACGCAGATTTACATACACCTTACACAACTCCTTCAGGAAATATACATGGTATGCCTTTGGCAACCGCTTTAGGTATTGACAACTTGGAAAATAAAGTAAACGACCCAACGCCTGAAGCCATCAAATTTTGGAAAAAAATTAAAAACGTTGGTGGTATTTGTCCAAAAATAGAAGCTAAAGACTTAGTTTATATAGGGGTTAGAGACACTGAAACTCCTGAAGACAATTTTATCGCTACCAATAAAATAAAGAACTATACAGTAAGGGAATTGCGCGATTTATCTGTAGAAAAGGTTGTTAAAGAAATATTAAAAAAGTTTGCTAAGTGTGATTTGATCTACATTTCTTTTGATGTGGACAGCATGGATTGCGACTTGGTGTCATACGGAACAGGCACACCAGTGGATAATGGATTAACCGAGCAAGAAGCAAGTCAAATCATCAATTTATTACTTCTTGAAAAGAAAACGTGCTGCTTCGAAGTAGTGGAAATAAACCCATGCTTAGATAACAAACAAAACCGAATGGCAGAAACAGCTTTTCGCATTATTGAAAAAGCATCTTCAATTATAATAAAAAGATAATGAGCGATATATTAAACTTAATTGAAGTAGAAGTAAAAGATGTTGCTCAGCGAGAATTTGGCTTAGAACTCACTTCAGACCAAGTGGTATTGCAGCCAACCAAAAAGGATTTTGAAGGCGACATTACGCTAGTTATTTTTCCCTTTGTGAAGTTGCTAAAAAAGTCTCCTCAAGAGTTGGCGCAGATTTTTGGCGAAGCACTTAAAAACCGTATTTCATTTATCGAAAACTACAATTCAGTAGGTGGCTTTATCAATTTTTCTGTAAGCAATAGCTATTGGTTAACGCAGTTTAACAACGCTGCTAACACTAGTAATTTCGGACATTCTCATCAAGCAACAGGCAAAACATATATTGTTGAGTATTCATCCCCCAATACCAACAAACCCTTGCATTTAGGGCATTGTAGAAACATTTTTTTGGGATATGCCGTAAGTGAAATTCTAAAAGCCAATGGGCATAATGTTATCAAAACCCAAATTGTAAACGACCGTGGCATTCACATTTGCAAAAGTATGTTGGCTTGGCAAAAGTTTGGGAATGGTGAAACACCACAATCTTCTGGCATTAAAGGCGACCATTTGGTTGGTAAGTATTATGTGGAGTTTGAAAAAAGAAATCAAATTGCGGCAAAAGAAGAGGTTAGGAAGATAATTGAACAAAATCGAATAGAAGAAGTAGGAGATTCTAAAAGATTTAGTTTAGTTACATCTCTTTCAAATATAAAAGAGTCGAATATTCTATCAAATAAAGATGTTTCATTTAAGGATTTAGTTAATGAAATTAAAGATGATAACACTAAAGATACTTTTGAAGACTATTTTCTATTATGGGAAAACCCTTTAATTAAAGAAGCAAGGGATTATCTTGTAAAATGGGAGCAAGGCGATAAAGAAGTTGTTGCCCTTTGGGAAATGATGAACAATTGGGTGTACGATGGATTTAATGCAACTTATCAGCGTATTGGTGTTGATTTTGATAAAATTTACCACGAATCAAATACCTATATTTTAGGAAAAGATGTGGTGATAGAGGGTTTAAATAAAGGCGTTTTCTTTAAAAAAGATGATGGCTCAGTTTGGGTAGATTTAACCGATGAAGGGCTGGATGAAAAACTTCTACTGAGAGGAGATGGAACTTCAGTTTATATCACACAAGACATTGGTACTGCTATTTTGCGTTACAGAGATTTCCCTGCTGTTTCGGGAATGATTTACACCGTTGGCAACGAGCAAGATTATCATTTTGAAGTGCTGTTTAAAGTTCTTAAAAAATTAGGATACGATTGGGCACACAATTGCTACCACTTATCTTATGGTATGGTAGATTTACCTACGGGCCGTATGAAATCTCGTGAAGGAACCGTAGTGGATGCCGATGAACTAATGGATAGCGTTGTAAACGATGCTAAAAGTATGACTCAAGAGCGCGGACATATTGAAGGCATGAGTGAAGATGAAAAACAACACCTTTACGAAACCATTGGTGTAGGCGGTCTTAAATATTATTTATTAAGAGTTGAGCCAAAAAAACGTATGCAGTTCAATCCAGAAGAATCGGTTGATTTGAACGGCAACACAGCGCCATTTATTCAATATGGATATGCACGTATTCAATCTATTTTGCGCAAAGCATCTGTTTCTAAAACCATAAATGAAACACTTGCTATTTCTGATACAGAAAAAGAATTGGTAAAACTCATTTTAAATTACCCTGAAGAATTAAATAAAGCAGGTGTAGAGTATAGTCCAGCAGTATTGTGTAACTACAACTTTGAGTTGATAAAATTTTATAATTCATTCTATCAATCGCATCCAATTTTGGGTGAAGAAAATGAAGATTTAAAAATGTTTAGAATTTCGTTAAGCACTATGGTGGCAGATATTACCAAACGCAACATGAAATTGTTAGGCATTGATGTACCTAAAAAAATGTAATTAATGAAGAAGCTACTTAGATTGTCAATATTGCTAGTGGCTATTGCGGCAATGGCTTTGTTTGCTTACTATTTTAAAAATGGTTTGCTTATAAAATCTGCCGAAAATTATGGTAAATCATTTACAGCAACATCAGAGCATATTGAATTAATTATTTCAAAAGAAAATTTTAAAAAGATAGAAGAACATCGCAATGATGCCATTAGCAAAGGAAAGCTAATGAATATTGGCGACAATTATGTAGATGGTAAGTTGGTGTATAAAGGCGATACTCTAAAAATTGAGTTACGCCTTAAAGGCCATATGCTCGACCATGTAAAAGGAGAAAAATGGTCGTACCGCATTAAGGTGAAAAAGGGTAAAACCTTTATGGGGATGAAACGCTTCTCTATTCAGCATCCTGGAACACGTAACTATGCTTACGAATGGCTCTATCATAAAATGATGGCAGCAAAAAACGTCATTGCACTTAACTACGATTTTATTACCGTTACCCTTAATGGAAAAAACTTAGGGGTATATGCCGTTGAAGAACACTTTGCTCAAGAATTGGCAATTAGAAACAGAAGACCTAATGGGCCATTTATGAGATTTAACCCTGAATTATATTGGGTAAGACGTTTTTTAGTAGATAACGAAAAAATAAGTGTAAATGAAGAATATTCACCTTATACCAGCTCATTTTTAGAGCCATTTGAGCTTAATAACACCTTAGAAGATTCTACTCTCAAAGCAAATTACTTGGCCGCACAATTAAAAATGGAGCAATTTAAATTAGGGCAATTAACTACTTCAGAAGTTTTTGATATTGATAAATTAGCTCACTTTCATGCGGTTATTGACATTATGGGAGGTCACCACAGTTTAGACTGGAGTGACGTTAAATACTACTACAATCCCGAATCGGAGCGTATAGAGCCCGTTGCTTATGAAAGCGTTAGTGCTTTTGATATTAAAAAACTTTGTGGTTCGTACAATTATGTTTCGCCAGATAAAAAAGACAAAACATTTCACCAACAACTTTTTTCTGACGCTACATTTTTTAGAGCATACATTAAAGCTGTTGAATCTATAACAAGTAAAAAGTGGTTAGATGAATTTTTGGCTGATATTGATGCAGAGTTGCAAGAAAAATTGCAGGTTATATACTCAGAATTTCCTTACAAAGATTTTACCACAGATGTCTATTATAAAAATCAAAAGAAAATAGCAGCCATTCTTGATGAACCGCGCCCATACCAAGCATTTCTACAAGGATTTGACACAACAAAAATGGAAATGACACTATCTTTAGGAGGTGTTTCACAACTACCATACGAGATAAAAAGCATTTCTTGTGGTAGTGAAAAAATTATGTTTACCAACCTTATCACACCAAGTAAGTCACTCTCAGAACCTATTGACTACAACAACTATTCCTTTACTGTTGGTAGTGTTTTTATGGAGAAATTACAAAAAGGTAAACCCTTAGAGATGGAAGTTTCTATTCTGGGCGCTGAGAAAATTAAAACACTAGAGGTGTTTCCTTATCCCTATCAATACAGCTTAGATAAGCGCTCCGAAAAAGTGGCTGGTATTCATTATTTTGTTTTTGATAAAGATTCAACCACCGCATATTTACCAAGTGGCAACTATGAATTTTCAGATACTATTGTATTTCCTAATGGTTTAAATCTAAAAATTGAACGCGCTACAAACATCACGCTATTAAACAATGCACAAATTATTATTAATGGTAATGTTGAATTTATTGGAGGAAGAGATGACGATGAATTAATTTCATTTTTTGGAATGGGAGAACATAATTTCTTACACGTACAATCCTTTAAAAAAGGTAATTCAAAACTTAAATATATATTGTTTAACAATGTGTCTATAAATTTTACAGATGCACAAATTGATGCTCAAAACATTGGCTTTATTAATGGTTCAAAAGCTATTAGTGTAGATAGATCTAACTTAAATTTAGACAATTCTTCTTTCAAAAAGGTTAATACTTCTTTAGTTCTTTACAATTCTCGATTTACAATTACCAACATCAACGTGAGTAACTGTAACGTTTTTATTGAAGCATCTAACGCAAAAGGAGAGGTATTTAATTCAGAACAAATTCGTGCAAAGCGTTTTCTAAACGAACTATCAACTTCTGAAATAGTAAAGGTAGAACGCAAAAAAGCCAGTAAATATGTTAAGTAAGCATTCTGTTGCTATACTGTTTTTGTTTTTTGCTTTAGTTGCTAAGGCACAAATTTCTCCATTTAATAAAGCCATTGTTCAAGTAAAAGACACAGCTAATTTTTCTTTTTTAGTGAGTGGTCATTTTTATGGTGCTTCTTCAAATCAGAGTGGTTACCCAGCATCTACGCTTTTAGCATCTTTAGATATGCTTAACAAAAGCGATGCGGCTTTTGTAATGTGTTTAGGCGATATGTTTATGGATGTGCGCAATGACATTCCAAATTATATTCATTCGCTTTTTTCTAAACTTGAAAAACCTTTGTTTAATGCTGTTGGTAACCACGATCTTTCATCTGATGAAGTCTATCAAAAGAAATTTGGAGACACCTATTTTTCATTTATTAAAGGCATAAATGCGTTTGTTGTTTTAGATACAGAAAAAGATGATGGCAGCATTAAGCATGAACAACTTAAAATGCTCTCGGATGTTTTAAATTCAACATCTATAAAAAATGTATTTGTTTTTAGCCACCGATTAATATGGGCAGAGCAAGAAGAAATGCTGTCTCCACTTTTTAGTGGTAACACACGTTCTTATATTTCGAACAATTTTAGCAAAGAAGTTCTACCCTTGCTAGATGCATCCTCAAAGCATGTTTATTGGTTTTCTGGCTCTTTAGGAGGAAATGCCCCTTCATCATTTTTCTATCATCCTTACGCTGAAAATATAACCTATATAGCCACCGCCATAAGAGACTTGCCGAGGGATGCTGTTTTAGAAGTACAACTTAAAAACGATGAATTACATTTTAATACCGTCTCTTTAACTCACCAAAAGCTTAAACCTTTAGAAGAATATAACCTTGAATTTTGGCAAGCGAATAAGCCAAAAGCTAAAGTATTCAATAAACGATTGTTACCTCTGTATATTAAAAACATGCTTAAACATTGGATGTTTTGGACTGGTGTATCCATTGGTTCTCTTGTATTGCTTGTTCTTATAGTTCTTAAATCAAAACTATTTGGCAGAAAATAAACGCATATTATTTTTATATACCGAGTTAGCAGAGTACTTTGTTTCGTGCATTAGAAAAGCTGCTACAGCTGAAGGTTTAGAGATTAAAGTAGTGCACTGGCGAGTGAACAAAGAAGCGCCTTTTAATTTTGATTTTCCTGAAAATGTTGAGTTCATTCAGAAAGATTCCATTTCAAAATATCAATTATTAGAGTTGGTTAAAAATTTCAATCCGCATACCATTATTTCTAGTGGTTGGATTGATAAAGATTACATGAAAATTTGTAGCTTATATTTTCATAAAACAACTGTATTGGCTTTAGATAACCATTGGACAGGCAGCTTAAAACAACGCTTACTAGCTTTTGTTAGCCCGTTTTTTTTGAAAAAAATGTTTAAAAAAGTATGGGTGCCTGGAGAATTGCAAGCACAGTATGCACGTAGACTGGGATATGATGAAATAAGTTATAATTTTTATGCTCCCGATATTTCTTACTTTACATCGTTTGCGAATAAAACACGTGTGCCCCATCGCTTTATTTTTATAGGTAGATATCTTAAACACAAAGGAATTTTCGACTTATGGAATGCCTTTGTTGAGTTAAAAAAACAACATACCAACGATTGGGAATTATGGTGCTTAGGCACAGGAGATAAATTTGACGAACGCATTGAACACTCATCCATCAAGCATTTTGGATTTATTCAACCTAACAAAATGGATGAGTACTTAAACAACACAGGGGTATATGTATTGCCCAGTCATTTTGAACCGTGGGGAGTTGCTGTGCATGAAATGGCATCCGCAGGATTTCCTTTATTATTGAGTGATGCCGTAGGTTCTCACCGTACATTTTTAAAACACGATAATGGTTTTTTATTTGCATCAACCTATAAAGAATCTTTGAAAGTAGCCATGCTTAAAGTCATTAACACGCCTGATGAAGAGTTGCTAAAAATGGGTAAACGAAGCGTTGTGTATGCCAATCATATCAATCAAGATATTTGGGTAAATACACTTTTAAAGTTTTAAAATATGTGTGGCATTACAGGAATATATGGCTTTACAGATAAGCAACAGCGAGAGCAGTTGGTAGGAGAGATGAACACTTTACAAAAGCATCGTGGGCCAAATCATCAAGCTGTTTTTTCTACAGATGAAATTTCTTTAGGGCACGTGCGCTTGTCTATTATTGATTTGAATAGTACATCCAACCAACCCATGCACAGCGATTGTGGGCGTTATACCATTGTGTTTAATGGAGAAATTTACAACTTCCAAGAACTAAAAACTCAACTTACCGATTATAAATTTTCAAGTTATTCTGATACGGAAGTAATATTGGCTTGCTATAAAAAATGGGGTAGGCAGTCGGTTTCAAAACTGCATGGCATGTTTGCTTTTGCCATTTGGGATAGCTTAAGCAAAGAGCTTTTTATTGCACGTGATAGAATGGGAATAAAGCCACTCTATTATTATTACAATGATAAAGGAATTGTGTTTGCCTCAGAACTTCCTGCTTTGATGCACTTGCCATTTATTCCTAAAAAAATAGATGCAACATCTCTTTCTAATTACTTTAGATATTTTACGGTAAATGCACCAAAAACATTGCTTCAAGATGTGTACATACTTAATTCGGGTAGCTATTTGGTGCTAAACGAAGATGAAATTTCGTTAACGAAATACTGGGATGAACGCATTAATTATTCGGGCAAAGCATTTGCAATGCAAGAGGAAGATGTGCATCAAGAAATTAATTCTTTATTCAAAAAATCAGTTAAAAAACGGTTGATTTCTGATGTGCCATTTGGTGCATTTTTATCTGGAGGTATAGATTCTTCATTGATTGTAGCAACCATGAGTGAGTATTCATCTAATGTAAAAACATTCAATGTATCGTTTGATGAATCTGAATTTAGCGAAGCAAAATACGCCAAACAGATTGCCGAAAAATTTGCAACCAATCACACAGAGATAAAACTTACACCCAACGATTTTTTAAAAATAATTCCCGCTGCGTTGAATGCTCAAGACGTTCCAAGTTTGGATGGATTTAACACATATTTGGTTTCTAAAGTTACAAAAGAAGCGGGTGTAACGATGGCATTATCTGGGCTTGGTGGCGATGAATTGTTTGCAGGATACGATGTGTTTAAACACTTATATAAGATTAAAAACAACCTGTGGATTTCAAGTTTCCCTGCTGCCTTGCGCATTTTACCAACATACCTCTACAAAACACTAAAACCTTCGGTAGCATCCGAAAAAATTCACCAAGCACTTCGTCAAGATTATTTAGATATAGATTATTTGTATCCATTATTTCGTCAAGTTTTTTTAGAAGACGATTTAAAAAAATTATTGTCCATTTCTGTTCAGCCAAACACAACCTTAGAGTTTTTAAAATCTCATATTGCTTTTAATACAGAGGGCTACAACATGCCTTATTTATCAAAAGTTTCGTATGCTGAGTTTAACACCTACATGCAAAATGTTTTGTTGAGAGATACCGATGTAATGAGCATGGCACATGCTTTAGAAGTACGTGTTCCGTTTTTAGACCACGAGCTGGTTGAGTTTGTTTTAGGTGTGCCAGATGCCATTAAAAATCCAACATCTCCCAAAAAATTATTGGTAAATTCATTTAAAGATGTGTTGCCAAACGATATTATTGATAGACCAAAAATGGGCTTTATATTTCCTTGGGAACTATGGCTAAAAAATGAGCTACGACCTCTGGTTGAAGATAAATTACATCAATTAAAACAGCGCAAATTTGTAAATGCAGATGCTATAGAAAACGTGTGGCAAAACTTTTTAAAAGGCAAAATAAATTGGTCTCGCGTTTGGGGATTGGTTGTTTTAGAACATTGGCTAAACAAACACAACATTGAGTAGTTCTAACAAAATAGTAATGTTTACCGATTGGTACGCACCCGGCTTTAAAGCAGGAGGACCCATTACATCTTTGGTAAATTTAGTCAACGAGTTAGAACAAGAGTGTGATATTTATATCATCACATCCGATAGAGATTTACAAGACACAGAACCGTATCCAAATATCAAAATAAACACGTGGATTAAAAAAAATCATCACAATGTCTATTACTGCTCAAAAGTAAAGCAGAACAAAGCAACATACACAAAGCTTTTAAAAGAAATTGAACCGAATGCAGTTTACATAAATGGTATTTACTCTTTAAAATTTTCTATACTACCTCTATTAGCGTTAAAGCAATTTCCAAAAATTAAAACCATTGTTGCGCCCAGAGGTATGCTGAGTTCAGGAGCTTTGCATATTAAATCGTCTAAGAAAAAATTGTTTTTATTATTGGCTAAAATGGTTGGGCTGTACAAAAATATTCAGTGGCATGCTACTTCTGAGCAAGAGGAAAAAGACATTCAACAAAAAATAGGTAACAACACCAAACGCAATCTTTTAAAAAATTTAACGCACGCACCTCAAAACATTTCGTTTAATAATTCAGATTTTTCAACGCTGAAATTGGTGTCAATATCTAGGGTGTCTGCTATAAAAAATATACATTTTTTGATTGAGGTGTTGCAATCTAAAACCTACAGCAAACCTATTGTTTTAGATGTTTTTGGAATGCTAGAAGACGATACGTATTACAAATTATGCGTCAACAGCATTAAACAACATCCAAACACCAATGTTACCATAAACTTTAAAGAAGAAATTAATCCATCTGATATTTCAGAAACATTGGTTAACTATCATTTCGGTGTTTATCCTACCAAAAATGAAAATTTTGGACATGCTATTGTCGAGAGTTTATCGCACGGACTACCTGTAATTATTAGCGATAAAACACCTTGGAATTCTTTACAAACATTTGTATTACCTCTGAAACAAAATCTTTGGGAACAGTGTATTGAGCATTGCTGTGCTATTGATTTTGACACTTGGAAAACATTAAGCAACAATGCTTCTAATTACTTTTTAAACACCATCTATTCGGTAGATGATAAAAAAAAGTACCTATCTTTATTTTTTACAAACGCATAGCAAATGCCTACAGATTTAAGCAAATACAACAATTCATGGTACCAACCAGGCAATCCTGTTAAGATTATGCTATGGTATTTTGTAAATGTTTTGGTGCTTAAAAATCCGCTGTTGCCTTTTAGTGAACTAAAGATTTTTGTGTTAAAAATATTTGGCGCAAAAATAGGGCAGGGAGTAGTAATAAAGCCACGCGTAAACATTAAATACCCTTGGAAACTTACCATTGGAAACCACACGTGGATTGGTGAAAATGTGTGGATTGATAACTTGGATGATGTAACTATTGGAAGTAACGTGTGTCTTTCTCAAGGAGCGTTGTTGCTTTGTGGTAATCACAATTACAAATTATCTACATTCGATTTAATGATTGGTAAAATTGTTTTAGAAGATGGTGTTTGGATTGGTGCGCAATCTATAGTTTGTGGGGGCGTTACTTGCCACTCGCATGCTGTGTTGAGTGTGAATTCTGTTGCAACAAAACATCTAGAACCCTATTCTATTTATAGAGGAAATCCTGCTGAAAAAATTGCAGATAGAACGATTAATTAAGCCCTCATTCGCATGAAGATTTCCGTCATAACCGTTTGTTTCAATAGTGCTAAAACGATTGAAGACACTATTCAATCGGTGCTTTCGCAAGATTACCCCAACGTTGAATATATCATTGTTGATGGCGGTTCAAAAGATGCTACACTAGATTTTGTAAAGAAATATTCCGCTAACATTGCACATTTTATTTCTGAGCCAGACAAAGGTATTTATGATGCCATGAACAAAGGCATAGCACTGGCTACTGGCGATGTTGTGGGGATTTTAAATTCGGATGATGTATATTACGATAGTCAAGTGTTAAGCCACATTGCCAAAACGTTTGAAGTTACCAATGCAGATGCCGTATATGGTGATTTGGTATATGTAGCATCCAATAACTTAGAAAAAGTAACCCGAGTTTGGAAATCGAAACCCTATACCGAAGGTGCTTTTTTAAAAGGGTGGATGCCACCACATCCTACATTTTATGTAAAAAAATCGTGTTACAATCAATTTGGAAATTACACGCTTAAATTAAAATCAGCAGCAGACTATGAATTGATGTTGCGCTTTATTCATAAACATAAAATTTCGGTTGCTTATATTTCTAAAACACTAGTTAAAATGCGTGTTGGTGGCGAAAGCAATGTGTCGTTAAAGAACAGGTTAAGGGCCAATAAAGAAGATAGAATGGCTTGGAAAATGAATGGGCTAAAAGCTAATGTCCTTACGCTATACTTAAAGCCATTGATGAAGCTAGGGCAGTTTTTAAGAAGTAAGAGAAGTTCTTGTAAATAAAAAAGCCACCCATTTAGGTGGCTTTTTTATTATTTATAAATTGTTTTAAAATTTCGCTCTGATTTTTCGTTTAGCTGCAACACGGTTGCTGCGTGTTTTAACGTGCTGTCTGTAGAATGTGTTTGGACCGTACATAGGTATAACTCTACTGTAAGTAAAAGAAGCAAACAAATAGTTGTCGTTTCTTCCTTCATCTCCTCGCTTGTTAAATTTCACAGGGTCTAAATCACCAGCTTCTTTGAAACCATAATATTGTGAGTTAGGTAAACCAACCTGTTGTTCAGCAGTTAATTCGTCATTTCTGTTATATAGTTCTCTAGAAATATCACTTGGGAGTGTTTCTGGGTCAACATAAACAGTGCTTATATCGTCTAAATAATCTGTAAATGCCATGTTCCATACTATTTCAAAACCAAATCTGTTTTCTCTTTTCTTAGTTAAATAAACACCCATACCCATAGGAACTACAAATGCAATTGGTGAGTAATTTACACCTTCAGTTGCAAGCGGTCTTAAGCGGAACGTTTCTCCGTTTAGTGAAGTTTTAGGTCCGTGTAGTAAGCCACCTACACCAGCAAAGGCATAAGTTTTAATACCAAGATAGTAGCGTCCTCTGTTTCCTAAATCATCATTGCTGTAGAAATAAAATTCACCACGAGCATACAGCTCAAGCATATCATTAACAAAACTAAGATTTCTAGCACGTCTGGCTGGGTTAGTTGTTCTGGCATCATCCCCTTGAATTCGAGCATAAGAAAGACCTGCATTAACACCAAAGTATTGGTTGAAACGATAACGGGCAAATCCACCAGCAACCCAACGGGTTTGGCTAAGTTTCATGTCCCACACAAAGTCTCTTCGAGTTTGCTCTTTTCCTCCAATATCACCAAGATAGTTGGAAGCCCCTAATCTTACCCCATAATCAAATTTATATTGACCATAGGTTGCGATTGAACTACTTAATAAAAGTGTAGCTATAAGAACCTTTCTTACCATAGACCACAAATATATCAAAAAATTAACTAATCAAAAATTTTTATCGAGATTAATAATAACGTTTCTTTGTTGAAAGTAAGAAAACCTATTACAATGAATAAAATTTGTCGTCTTTTCGGAGTTAAATACCCTATTGTTCAAGGAGGTATGATTTGGTGCTCAGGATGGGAGTTGGCTAGTGCTGTTAGCAATGCAGGTGGTTTGGGAGTTATTGGCTCAGGGTCAATGTATCCTGAGGTATTGCGAGAGCATATTTTAAAATGTAAGCAAGCAACTAATAAGCCATTTGCTGTAAATCTTCCCATGCTTTATCCAGATATTGATAAACACATCCAAACAATTATTGATTTAAACGTACCAATTGTGTTTACATCTGCTGGTAATCCTAAAACCTATACTAAGTTTTTAAAAGACCATGGAAAAATTGTTGTTCATGTGGTGTCTTCAGTAAAGTTTGCATTAAAAGCTCAAGAAGCAGCTGTAGATGCTGTTGTAGCTGAAGGTTTTGAGGCAGGAGGACACAATGGGAGAGACGAAACCACCACATTGTGTTTAATTCCAATGGTTAAAAGAGAACTTCAAATACCGCTTATTGCCGCAGGAGGAATAGCCACAGGTAAAGCCATGTTAGCAGCCATGACTTTGGGTGCGGATGGTGTGCAAATTGGCAGTAGATTTGTTGCTTCTGAAGAGTCGTCAGCACATATAAATTTTAAACAAACAGTTGTAAATGCTAACGAAGGTGATACTATGCTTACGTTAAAAGAGATTACCCCTGTGCGCTTAATTAAGAATGAATTTTATAAAAAAGTAGAAGAAGCATACGCTCGTGGCGGAAACGTGGACGAACTCAAAAACTTATTAGGCAGGGGTAGAGCCAAAAAAGGGATGTTTGAAGGTGATTTAATAGAAGGCGAATTAGAAATTGGTCAGGTGTCTGGATTAATTAACGAGATTAAACCCGTTGCATATATTATTGAAGAAATTATTGAAGAATATAAAGAAGCAAAGGCATTAGTTGCAAACGATAAAAAATACACTTTTTAGATGATAAGTTACACCAAACATGTTTTAAATAATGGTTTAACCCTTTTAATAAACACAGACTATTCAACAAAAATAGCTACAATAAATACACTTTATAAAGTTGGTGCTCGCGATGAACATTCAGAAAAAACAGGATTTGCACACTTATTTGAACACCTAATGTTCGAGGGGTCCAAACATGTTCCTCACTTTGATAAAGAATTACAAAAAGCCGGAGGAAGCAGCAATGCCTTTACGAATAACGACTACACCAACTACTACTGCACACTGCCTATAGAAGCTATAGAAACAGCTCTTTGGGTAGAGTCTGACAGGATGCTGCACTTAGATTTAAGTGAAAAAAATCTTAAAAATCAAATCAGCGTAGTGTCTGAAGAATTTAAACAGCGCTATCTTAATCAACCTTACGGAGACCTTTGGTTTATAGTACGCAAAATGGTGTACAAAAATCATCCCTATCAATGGCCAACTATTGGCAAAGATTTGTCGCATATAGAGAAAGCGCAAATGGAGGATGTTCAACAATTTTTTCAAACCTACTATAATCCAAGTAATGCTGTCCTTTCAATAAGTGGAGCCATCTCATCCAATGATGCCATTCGTTTAGTAGAAAAGTGGTATGGAGATATTCCATCAGGTAAGTCAAATAAAAACATTTATCCCTTTGAATTAACACAAACCGAGCAACGCTTTGAACGTGTTGAAAGAGATGTGCCTCAAAATATTTTGTTAAAAGCATATTTAATGCCTGAGCGTACGCATGCAAATTACTATGTGTATGATGTTATTTCAGAGCTTTTATCAGGCGGTAAAACAGCACGATTATACAACGAACTTGTTAAGAAGAATGCTTTATTTACAGATATTTCTGCATTTGTTACAGCAAGTTTATCACAAGGAATGTTTGTAGTTAGTGGTCGTTTAGCTGATGGCGTTAACATGGATAAAGCCAATCAAGCGGTTAATCAACTTTTAAATGATTTTTCATCTCAAATAGTTAAGCAAGACGAATTAGAAAAGTGTATCAACAATGTTATGTTTTCTCATGCCGTTAATTCAATTGGGGTGCTTAATAAAGCAATGAATTTAGCTTATTTTGAAATGCTTGAAGATGCGAATTTGTTTAACTCAGAATTAGACAAATATAAAAATGTAAGTGCAGAGCAAGTTCAGAAAGTATCTTCAGATTTGTTTAGAAAAGACAAAGAAAATTTGCTATACTATCTTAAAAAATAATTTTTCATGACAGAAAGACACATAGCCCCAGAGATACAACCCATAGAGCGAATTGACCTATTACAACACAAGCAAATAAAACACCCTTCTGGCTTATTATTTACATTTCTTAATGATAATGAATTTGATGTTGTAAAAATAGAATTGGTGTTCAAAGTTGGTTCAAAACATGAGGAAAAATCATTGTTAGCACAGTTTACAAACACACTTATTTTTGAAGGAACAGAAACGCTTTCATCTGAGGAGATTGCTGAAAAATTTGAGTTCTACGGTGCACAGGTAAAAACCAATATTAGTTCAGACCGTTCGTCAGTAAGTTTAATTTGCTTGAAAGAGCATTTAACTACTTTGTTACCATTCTTTTTAGATGTTATATTTTCGGCAAACTACCCCCGCCACGAAATAGAATTATATGCAAAACGAAAAAAGCAAGACTTTTTATTAAGCACAAAAAAAGTTGCGTTTTTAGCTGGTGAACAACTTAATAAAGCATTATTCTCAGGCACTCATTACCACATGAAAATGGATCAAAATTCATTTGAAGATGTGAATAGGGAAGAAGTCTTAGAATTCTATAATAACCATTACAAAAACAATGCATTTGATGTGTTTAGTTCGGGAAATATTAACGAACAAGCTACTGAATTCATTATGGCTGCGTGCTCAAAATATGCGTCAAGCTCAAAAGACAAAAAGACGTTTAAACCAATAATTCAAAACAATGCAGAAGAGATTAATTTGTCTGTTATAAAAGGCACACAGTCTTGTGTGAAATTTGGAAAAATACTTGACGTTGAATTTGCATCTGATGATTTTTTCGCTTTGAAATTCATCAATACTTTATTTGGTGGGTATTTCGGTTCTCGGCTTATGCAAAACATTAGAGAAGATAAGGGTTACACCTATGGAATTGGCTCTTCGTTTTTAACGCTTGAAGATGCCAAATATTTTGTGATTTCTACTGAAGTAGATAATAGTTACGTACAACCAACACTCAACGAGATTAATAAAGAATTTGATAAAATTTGCGAAGAAGAAGTATCTCAAAATGAACTAGAGTTGGTTAAAAACTACATTAAGGGAAGTTTACTAAAAGCTAATGATGGCGTATTTTTGACAATGGAAAATTTAAAACATTTTCATTATTTCAATACCAATTTAGAGTACTTCAACGCTTATTTTTCTTTTATAGATAAGATAGATGCTCAAAAAGTTAAAGCCATTGCTAAACAATATTTGCAAAAAAATACGTTTACAACAGTAGTTGTATCTTAAGTGTTAACTAGATTTTTACATATTCTTTTTTTTATTTCGGTTGTAGTTACTCAAGCGCAAAGTATTAGCAATCCTTCTATAACTTGTGTTTCTGTCGCTGCCAATGGCGATGTGGTTGTGTCTTGGAATCCAGTTACAGACCCCGATGCCGAATTTGTTTCGTATGAAATTATTGCCGATGGTATTTCGGTTTCAACAATAAATACTATTGGAACAAATTCATTCACTCATACAACTTCTAATGCGCAAAATGCTAGCATTAGTTACGTTTTAAGAATAAATGGCAACGGAACATCAGGAGTATTTGCGCTTAATTCAACCGCTTTTCAAACTATTTTTTTAGATGTAGTGAACAATGCAGATGGTTTTGCTACTTTAAATTGGACTATTCCAACAGTTGTTAATTCTGGTAAATTTTACATACACCGTTCTATTGGTGCTGCTCCATATCAGTTAATCGATTCTGTTAATTATCCTACCAATACGTATAAAGATGAAATTTTTGGAATTTGCAACGCAACCAATATTAGCTATAGAGTTAGTCATTTGTACAATGCTTCTTGTGAAAGTTTTTCAAATCAAGATACCGATAGTTTTGTAGATATTTTAGCTCCATCAGAAGTAGTGCTTTTTGATTTAGATGTTAACCCAGCCAATGGTCACACTACGTTAACGTGGATTGAATCACCCGAGCCAGATGTGGTGGAGTATAAAATTTTAAAACTCGATCCTGTTACAAAAATATTCAATCAAATTGATGTCATATTAGGCAAGTCAAATACAACATATACTGATGTAAATGCAGGAACTCAAAGTGCAAGTGTAGCGTCTCAGAGTTATAAAATTATTGCTGTAGATGCCTGTGGTTTTAATAGAGGTTTAGACTTTTTCAACACCCTTTTTATCTCTGGAAATGAAGTTACCTGCACACGTTACATTTCCTTTTCTTGGAATGCATTTATAACAGGTCAAACATCTAACTTGCAAATAGTTTCTTCAACCATAGTTGAGATTGCACAATTTTATGAATTATGGGCAGATTATGGTGCGGGCTTTACGTTTGTAACGCAACTTAATAAGGGTGTTTTAAGACATACATTAAATAATATTTTAGCAGATAGTTTAATTTGCTATCAAATAAGAGCAAAATTGCCTAACGGGGAGTATTCTGTTTCTAACCAATTTTGTTATAATTTACGTTCAAAAGATGCTTCTTTAACCAACTATACTGCTTATGCTTCTGTTACCGAAAACGATTTCGTAGAACTTAAGTTTTATACAGAAAGAGTTGTCAATGGAAACACCATAGATGTTTACAAATCAGAAGACGATGGGCTTAGTTATTCACTCATTCACTCAAGGAATGTGAACAATACCATTATGAACTTTACAGATTCTTTAGTTGATGTTAATTCTCAAAGCTACAGCTATTACTTTGTGTTAAAAGATGTTTGTAATCTCAATAGAGACACATCAAATATTGCTAAAACAATACATCTAACCACGCAATACTCAGATTTTGATGTTGCGCCTAATTTTTATTGGAACACCTACCAAAATTATTTTTCTGGTGTAGATACTTATAGCTTAATCAGAAGCGTAAACGATAACCCATTTACGGAATTAGTCCAATTGGATAATAGTACCTTAAAGTATGAAGACAGCATTAACAATGTTCTATCTACTTCTTTTAAAACGCTTTGTTACAAAGTAGTAGCTTTAGAAGACAATTCTAATATATATGGTTTTAAAGAGCAATCGTCTTCAAATAAAGTGTGCATTCAAGACAAACCAACGGTATATATCCCTTCGGGCTTTGTAATTGGCGGTAGTTCAGGGTTGTTTATTCCTAAATTTACGTATCTTATTGAAAAAAACTATCGATTTACAATCTACAACCGATGGGGACAAACTGTTTTTGACACTAACGAACCACTACAAGGCTGGGATGGATTTTTTAATGGTACTCCAGTTCCTACGGGCTCATATAGCTATAAAATCACTTACAAAGACGAACGCAATGAAGACCAAATCCTAGTAGGAAGCGTTACGGTGGTTAATTGATTTTCTTACTGATTCCCTCTCTAATATATGAATTAGTCTATTTATCAGGGTTTTACTAAAAACATAGCTTAAACAATCATCACTTCAGTAAGTATTGTCTATTCACTCAAAAATCCTTACTTTTGCTAAATTTTTAAAAGCTTAAAAAACACAAAGAATGTCATCTACACATCCACGAATTATTCAAGAAGGTTTAACTTACGATGATGTACTTTTAGTACCAGCATATTCAAACGTGCTGCCTCGAGAAGTGAGTATATCTTCCAAGTTTTCTCGCAACATCACCCTAAACTCTCCAATTGTTTCTGCAGCAATGGACACCGTAACTGAAAGTGCTCTGGCTATTGCTATTGCACAACAAGGTGGTATTGGTGTAATTCATAAAAACATGACCATCGCTGAGCAAGCCCTTGAAGTTCGTAAAGTAAAGCGTTCTGAAAGCGGCATGATACTTGACCCTGTTACTTTAAAAGACACAGCTTTAGTATCAGATGCTCATAAAATGATGGCAGAAAATAGAATAGGAGGTATTCCTGTTATTAACGATAATGGCATACTCGTTGGGATTGTTACTAACCGTGATTTGCGCTTTGAAAAAACCATGTCGCGCCCAATTGTAGAGGTTATGACGAAAGATAACGTTGTTACAGCTAAAGAAAACATCAACCTTTCTCAAGCAGAAGAGATTTTACAGGAGTATAAAATTGAAAAACTTCCTGTTGTTAATGAACAAAATAAACTCATTGGATTAATTACATACAGAGATATAATAAAACTTAAAGAACACCCAAGCTCATCGAAAGACTCCTATGGACGTTTGCGCGTTGCAGGAGCTGTAGGTGTTACTCCAGATACCCTTGACCGTGTTGAAGCATTAGTAAACGCTGATGTTGATGCTATAATTATTGACACAGCTCACGGACATTCACAAGGCGTTATTGATTTGCTTAAAAAAGTAAAATCTAAATTTCCTAAACTTGAAGTTGTAGTTGGAAACATTGCAACACCAGAAGCAGCTTTAGCTTTGGTTGAAGCAGGTGCAGATGCGGTTAAAGTAGGTATCGGTCCTGGTTCTATATGCACAACACGAGTAATTGCAGGTGTAGGAGTGCCACAGCTTACTGCAGTAATGAACGTAGCTGAAGCGCTGAAAGATACTGGTGTTCCACTAATTGCTGATGGGGGGATTAAATATACGGGAGATGTAGTGAAAGCTATAGCTGGTGGAGCAAATACCGTAATGATGGGATCAATGTTTGCTGGTACAGAGGAATCTCCTGGTGAAACAATTATTTTTGAAGGAAGAAAGTTCAAATCATATAGAGGAATGGGTTCTATTGAAGCGATGCAAAAAGGTTCAAAAGACCGTTATTTTCAGGATGCAGAAGATGATTTGAAAAAACTTGTACCAGAAGGCATCTCAGGTAGAGTGCCGTTTAAAGGATATTTAAGAGAAGTAATGCATCAAATACATGGTGGCTTACGCGCAGGTATGGGTTATTGCGGAGCTAGAAACATTGACGAACTTCACAAAGCTAGCTTTATAAGAATTACTAATGCAGGCGTTAAAGAGAGTCATCCTCATCACATTACTATCACCCGCGAAGCACCAAATTATAGCATCAAATAATAAGTAAGAAGTTATTGAGTTATTAGTATTAAAAAAAGAAAAGAAGTTATGAAGAGAATAGTTTTATTATTAAGCGTATTTGTAAGCACTATGTTGTTTGCGCAAAACGATGAAGTAATAATGACCATTGATGGGAATCCTGTTTACAAATCGGAGTTTGAATACATCTTTAAAAAGAACAACCGCCAGCAAACAGTTTCACAAAAAGATTTGGATGAATACATGGATTTATTCATCAAGTTTAAGCTAAAAGTAAACGAAGCTAGAGCTATAAAAATGGATACCCTGCCAAAACTTAAAATGGAACTAGAAGGGTACAGAGCTCAACTTGCACATCAATATTTGTTTGATAATGAAGTAACCGATAAACTTATAGAAGAAGCATACGAAAGAATGAAGTATGACATTCGTGCAAGTCACATTCTTGTTCGTTTGGGTGTTAACGATACGTTAACTGCTTTTAATAAAATCAATGATATTTATAAGCGTTTAGAAAAAGGCGAAAAGTTTGATGAGTTGGCTAAAAAATTCTCAGAAGACCCTTCTGTAAAAAACAACGGTGGAGATTTAGGCTATTTTTCTGCATTTAGAATGGTTTATCCATTTGAAACAGCTGCTTACAATACACCAGTTGGTTCGTATTCAAAACCTATCCGTACGCGATTTGGATACCACATCGTGTATGTAACCGACAAACGTGCTGCGCGTCCAGCAATGAAAGCTTCTCACATTCTTATCAAAGTTGATTCTACAACAACAGACGATAAAGCCCAAAAGAAAATTAACGAATTATATGATTTGCTTAAGAAAGGTGAAGACTTTAGTGAGTTAGCTACTAAATATTCTGATGATAAATCAACAGCAAAAAAAGGAGGAGACTTAGATTGGTTTTCTCCAGGAGACATGGTTCAAGAATTTGAAGATGCTGCACATTCAATTAGTAATAATGGTGAATTTTCAAAACCATTTAGATCTGAATTTGGATGGCATATTGTAAAGAGAACAGGAAAAAACAGCTTAGGCACCTTAGATGAAAATACTTCTTTTATAAAGAATAAAATCAATCGTGATGATAGAGCCCAGCAATCTCGCCAATCAAAAATTGCACAACTTAAAAAAGAGTACAACTATAAAGTTGATGCAAAATCAAGAAAGATGCTTAATAAACTTATCAAGCCAGAGAACTTCTCTAAAGAGACTTCATTTAAACCAGAAATGGCTTCTCAGTTTGATAAATACGAAAAGGATGTATTATTCACGTATGCAGATAGATCATATTCTCTAAAAACATTTTTAACCTACATACATGAGGTAAATAGAGAATATCCTTCAGGAAAAAGCTTAGATGAATTTATTGATAACAATATTGATGCCATTTCAAGCAATCAAATCATAGTTTACGAACGCTCAATTCTATACAACAAATATCCTAAGTTCAAACAATTAATTGATGAGTACACAGATGGGGTATTGCTTTTTGAACTTACAGACCAGAAAGTATGGGGTAAAGCGATTAAAGACACGTTAGGGTTAAACGCATTTTATGAGGCCAATAAAAATCAGTTTATGTGGAAAGATAGGGCAGACGTAATTATCTATTCTACTGCTGATAAAAAATTAGCATCCAAAGTTTATAAACTTGCTAAAAAAGGAAAGTCTAAAGAATATATTGATACAACTATCAATAAAAATTCAACCTTAAATTTAACTATTGAATCGGGTGTTTTTGAAATTCCAGAACATCCCATTTTAAAAAATAATGCGTGGGAGAAAAAATTATATAAGCCATCTAACCAATTTGGCAATAATATGTATTACACCATTCAAGTAATGAATACTTATGCAGCTCAACCAAAATCATTAAATGAAGCGAGAGGTGTAATCGTATCTAAATATCAAGATTATTTGGAAAATCAATGGGTTAAAGAGCTTATGAGTATTCATAAAGTAGAAGTAAATAAAAACGTACTTTATTCTGTAAAATAAGCTAAAAGTTGAAACATCTTGTTTATATAATTTTTGCACTGTTAATTACATCTTGCACTTTTTTTGGAGGTAAAGAAAAACCAAAAAAACGATTAGCGCGTGTTGGCACAGAGATATTATATTTAGAGGATATTCAAAGTAAATTTCCAGAGAATCAAACAGCAGAAGATAGTGTAGAATTTGTAGAGTTTTTTGTTCAAAACTGGATAAAAGACCAAGTAGTAATTTCTAAGTCAAGAGAGTTACTTACAAATGAATTGTATGAAATTGAAGATAAAGTAGCCAACTACAGAAAATCTCTTTTAGTGCACACCTACGAGCAAGCGTATGTTCAACAGAATTTAGATACTATCGTAACTCCAGATGAGATTGTAAGCTATTACGAATCAAACATTGATAATTTTCAGTTAAAAGATTATATCGTAAAGGCGCTTTATTTTAAAGTAAAATCAGACGATAAACAACTGAGAAAAATTAACGAATGGTTTCAGCTTAGAAAATACGATGACGATTTGGATAATCTCTATAAAAACGTAGCCGTAAAAACAGACTTGTTTTACTATGACACTACAAACTGGGTGTATTTTAAAGACATTAAAACGGTTATTCCGATTACCTATAATAGTACTCCAGATTTTTTAAGAAGTAACAAAACGTATAAGATTTCAGAAGGGGATTACATATTTTACCTTAATATTTTGGATTACAAACTAAAAGACGCTACATCACCGTTAACACTAGAAGAGAAAAAAATAAGAAACATCATACTTAACCAACGCATTGATGTTATTAGAAAACAATTAAGAATTGACCTATACGAAAACGCAAAAAAAACAGGACAAATTGAAACATTTAAAGATTAGTATATTCTTCCTTTTACTATCATCCACCTTGTTTGCTCAAGAAGGAAAAGTAATAGATAAAGTAGTTGCTGTTGTTGGCAATAAAGCAATTTTATATTCTGATATGCAGCAACAAATTTTACAAGTAAAGCAAGAAGGACAAGAAGTTACATCAGATATAGAATGCGAAATATTAGAAAATTTACTATTTGAAAAACTTCTTCTATCTCAAGCAGAAATTGATAGTGTTGAAGTATCAGAAAATCAAGTAAACTCAGAATTAGATAATCGAATCAGATATTTTGAATCACAGGTAGGGAGTGTAAAACGTATTGAAGAAATACTTGGTAAATCTATACTTGAAGTTCGAGAAGAGTTCTATAAAAAAATTGAAAATCGCTTAAAATCTGAGCGTGTTCAAGCTACAATAACACAAGATGTAAGTGTAAACCCAAAAATGGTAAGAGCATTCTACGACAAGTCACCAAAAGATAGTTTACCGCTTGTTAATGTTCAAGTTGAAGTAGCGCATTTAGTAATACAACCTCAAGTTAGCGATGCAGAAAAATTACGTGTTCGCAATCAACTAGCGGCTTGGAGAGATGAAATAGTTGCTGGCACTAGAACCTTTGCCACTACTGCTGTTTTTGAATCAGATGACCCAGGCACAAAATCAAAAGGTGGGGAGTTTGATTGGGTAAATAGAGGAGAGTTTGTACCCGAATTTGACCGTGTTGCCTTTAATATGAAACCAGGTGAAATTTCTCAAGTTTTTGAAACAGACTATGGGTATCATATTTTAGAATTATACGAACGTAGAGGAGATAGATACAAAGGACGACATATTTTAAAAATGCCAAAAGTTGGTTCTGACGAACTGTACAAAGCACGTAATACTTGTGATTCGTTGCTAAACTTAATCAACACCAATCAACTTACGTTTGAAAAAGCCGTTGAGCAATTTTCAACCGACAAAGACACCAAATACGGTAAGGGAGTAATATTTGACCAATACTCTACCAGTTCAAAATTTGACATTGATAATATAGACCGTCAAATATTCTTAGCGATTGAAGGCATGAAACCATCTGAAGTGAAAGGGCCATTTGTAATGCAAACCAATGATGGAAAACAAGCTTACCGCTTAATAAAACTTGTTTCTAGAACCGAACCACATCGCGCAAATTTAACAGATGACTATCAACTAATTTCTAACATGGCATTGGCTGAGGAACGTCAAAAAGTACTTCAAGAATGGGTTAACAAACAATTGAAAACGACCTATGTTAAAGTTGCTGATGAATATAAAAATTGCAAATATGAGTTCAATTGGTTAACTTCAAATCCTAATTAAACACCCCTCGTTAATGCAATTTCAATCAGACAAAGAAGCACTTGACTACTTCGTAAATAAATTTTCGGTATTAAAACAAGAAATTTCTAAGGTAATTGTTGGCCAAGATGATGTTATAGACAAAGTGCTTATTTCTATTTTTAGCAATGGGCATTGCTTATTGGTAGGTGTTCCTGGTTTAGCAAAAACCTTATTGATAAACACCATTTCACAATCTTTGGGCTTATCGTTTAACCGTATTCAGTTTACGCCAGACTTAATGCCTTCTGACATTGTCGGTGCTGAAATTTTAGACGAACAGCGTCAATTCAAATTCATTAAAGGTCCTTTGTTTACCAATATTTTATTGGCAGATGAGATAAACCGCACACCACCTAAAACGCAAGCAGCGCTTTTAGAAGCGATGCAAGAAAAAGGCGTAACTTCTGGAGGAAAGCGTTATGCTCTCCCACAACCATTTTTTGTATTAGCTACACAAAATCCTATTGAACAAGAAGGAACCTACCCTTTGCCCGAAGCGCAGTTAGACCGTTTTATGTTTAACATTTGGGTAGATTATCCAACATTTGATGAAGAATTGGCAGTGGTGAAATTAACCACCGGAAAGCCAGTAAACACTATAAACACCATTTTAAGTGGTGAAGAAATTTTACGTATTCAAGAACTTTTAAAGAAGATACCTGTTGCTGATAATGTATATGATTATGCTGTAAAGCTAGTAGCAAAAACAAGACACAACTCACCCTACGCAACAGAGCTTACTAAAAAGTACATTTCGTGGGGAGCAGGACCAAGAGCATCGCAATATCTCATTATAGGCGCAAAAGCACATGCTGCCTTAAAAGGAAAGTACTCTCCAGATATTGAAGATGTGCAAGCCATTGCAGAGCCCGTGTTACGTCACAGATTGGTTAAAAACTACATAGCAGAAGCAGAAGGATATACAACCGAACGTATAATTAAAGAACTGTTATGACACATTTAAAAGAAGGCGACAAAGCCCCCAATTTTACCTTTACCGATGCGAAAGGTAACACCCAATCATTAGCCGATTTAAAAGGCAAAAAAGTAATTTTGTATTTCTATCCAAAAGACATGACACCTGGTTGTACTATGGAATCGTGTAACTTGAGAGACAACTATGGATTACTTACCAAAAATGGATTTGAAGTAATTGGCGTTAGTGCCGACAGTGAATCCCGTCACGAAAAATTCAAATCTACATTCAGTTTACCATTTCCTTTAATTGCCGATACAGAAAAAGAAGTAATACAAGCGTATGGTGTATGGGGAGAAAAGAAATTTATGGGAAGAACATTTGACGGCATTCATCGTGTTACATTTGTTATTGACGAAAATGGAAACATTGAGCGTGTTTTTGATAAGGTAAAAACGACAGGACACGCAGAGCAAATTTTAGAAAGCTACAAGTAGCCAATAGTTAAAAGTTATATTGTTAGTTAATAAATCTCTAATTTGAATTGCTTTTATAAAGCAATTCTTTCTTAACTTTAAACCCTATTCATTAGAAAAACTAAACACCAAATACTAACAAACTAAAAACTAATATTCATGGCAACAGATACTAAATCAGAAAAACAAAAAGCTTTACAAGCAACACTTGAG
>CAYVVI010000004.1:0-32105 GCA_964455265.1 uncultured Flavobacteriales bacterium
ATGTTCAATTAACCACGTCACCCGCCATTGAGCCAAACGCCTGTTAGCACCAGTTATTTTCCCATTAATCTGTCCCATATACTTCGTTGTTCTTTGTTGTTACGGAATTTTTCAACTACTTCGTCTGTCGATAAACCAAGATATCGAGTCGCATTATATGCCACCAAATATTCTTTATGATTTCTGTAACTGTGATGCAATTCTGTAATTCGCTTGTCTTTGAAGTCAGGCAAATAATACAAAACGTCAATAAGTTCATATTGGCTATTTATTTTCGGCATTGTTTCAAGAACAATTTCTATCATTTTGGTGTCCTGACATATTTGAAAAATCGAATGTGCAATAGTCACTTTCATTGAACCTTTGCTTTTGTCGAGCAAGTCATAAAGTTTAGGCAGTGCATCTTTTGATTTTATATGTCCAAGTCCAACTATTGGCCAATTGTCTTTTAGGCTTAAAACGTTAATAAGTTCAACTTCTGCAATTTTTTTCTGCTCGTCAGTCAAGTTGTCAAGCAGGTCAATAGGAACACCGTCCTTTCTCTGTGCCCAAGTATTCGCTTCTAAAAACTCCTTTCTAAATATGTCGAGATTGTTTGTCACGGTCGTGTTTTATAATTGGTGCTAACTTGTTTATACCCGCTATAAACTTTCGGTTATCTACCCAATAATGGGTGTATAACCGATAAAACTGTTTCGGGTTATTTATTTCAAATATAACAAAAAGTCATCATTACAAATCATCAAAAGGGCTTTTTATTTGTTGTAAATTTTTGGTACTTACGTGAGTATAAATTTCGGTTGTTTTACTACTGTTGTGTCCAAGTAACTCCTGTATGTACCTTAAATCGGTACCCGATTCAAGTAAATGCGTGGCATAGCTGTGGCGCAACCAATGCAGAGTAACTGGTTTTGTTATTCTTGTTTTATTTAAGCATTGTTTTAGCACTAATTGCAAACTTCTATCCGAATATTTTTCACTAGGATTTTGTCCTTCAAACAAGTAAGATGTTGGCTTATATGTTTTAAAATATTCTCGTAACAGGTCTAATATTTTAGGACTCAAAGGAGTTATTCTGTCTTTTTTTCCTTTGGCATTTCTAACTAGAACAATATTTCTATTCGAATCAATATCGTTTGGTTTTAAATTTATTAATTCACCTGCTCTAAGCCCACATGAGTATATTAAGCTTAACATAGCTTTATGCTTTAAATTATCTGGGGCTTCTAATATGGTTTTTATTTCTTCCTTACTCAAAACATTCGGCAATTTTTTTTCCCGCTTGGGGCGATGTATCAAATCTACCTCCAATTGGGTGTTTTCAATTTTCCTGAAGAATAGCTTAATGGCATTTACCACTTGGTTTTGAAACGATACAGAAAAACCATTGTGCAAAATATAGTCGTTGTTAAAGCGAATGAGGTCTTGGTTGTTTATTTCGGGTATCGGTTTGTCGTGGTAAAATTTTAAAAACGTGCGCAGTGCTTCGGTGTAGGTTTTAATGGTGTTGGGCGAGTAGCGCCTACTGCTTAGCCAGTCTTTAAATTGGGCTATTTTCTTAAAGTGTTCTGCATTGAGTTCGCCTGTAGGCGTTGTTTTTTCAATAGGTTTTGCCAACACTTTTTCCTTTGGCTTGGGTAAAAACAATGCATCGGCATTTACATAGGCCTTACCTCTAAATACACTAAAGAGTTCTTTTAAGTTGGTGCGGTTATTGGCTATGTGCCAACATTTGTGGGTTTGACTCCATTTGGCATCGGCAAAGGTTTTTACAATACTGTTTAGTTCTTGATCGGCAGTAAAGTAAAGCCCCAATCGATTGGTGTTTTGATGTAGTAAAGGTTTTATTTCAATTGTTTTTGCCATACACAAATATAAAAATAACAGAGAAAAAAAGCCCCAAGTTTGACACTTGGGGCTTGATGATTATTTTTTTAAACCTATTTCTTGTAGGCGCTGGTCTAAAAATTCACCTGCGCTAATGTCATCATATAGTTTCGGGTTGTTTTCGTCTATACATCCTTCTAAGCAGTTTAGCGGCATATCGCTAACGGGGTGCATAAAGAAGGGGATAGAGTAACGTGAAGTACCCCACAGTTCGCGTGGTGGATTTACCACTTGGTGTATAGTAGATTTTAATTTGTTGTTGGTGTGGCGCGACAGCATATCGCCCACGTTTATCATCAACTCATCGGGTTCGGCAATGGCATCTATCCATTCGCCTTGGTGGTTTTGCACTTGCAAACCTTTTCCTTGCGCACCCATAAGCAGGGTAATAAGGTTGATGTCTCCGTGTGCTGCAGCTCTCACCGCATCTTTGGGTTCTTCGGTAATAGGAGGGTAGTGTATAGGGCGCAAAATGCTGTTGCCATCTTTTACGTAATTATCAAAATAAAATTCATCTAACTCTAAGTAGAGCGCCAAAGCTCTAAGAACGTAAACACCAGTTTTTTCAAGCATTTGGTAAGCTTCTTTACCTACTCGATTAAAGTTAGGCAGCTCGTTTACGCTGACATTATCGGGGTATTCGCCTTGATATTTAGAACCTTCACTAAGGTATTGGCCAAAGTGCCAAAACTCTTTTAAATCTCCAGCCGAGCGTCCTTTGGCGTGTTCTTTACCAAACGATATATACCCACGCTGACCACCAATACCTGGTATTTCGTACTTAGTTTTTACTTCTAAAGGAAGGTTAAAAAAGTTGCGTACTTCGGTGTAGAGCTCATCAACTAATTTGTCGTCTAAAAAGTGTCCTTTTAAAGCCACAAAGCCAATTTCTTCGTAGGCCTTGCCAATTTCATTTACAAACTTTTGCTTTCTTGTAGCATCGCCCGAAATAAAGTCGGCTAAGTTTACCGATGGAATTTTAGTAATTGCTTGCATATAGATGTTGTGTTTAATTCAATAGTCATTTAGGCCAATCGATGTTTTCGTCATCCAACATTATGGGTCCCCACTGAATTTCGCTTACAATGCCTGCATCTAACCAAAAGTTCATGGCTAGTTCATCGCAGTAAACCAGTAGGTGGTCAGGAAATTCATCGGTTGACATATCTTCGTATTCCAACTCTTCACTTACGCCAATAAGCTGAAGTTTGTCTTCTAATTCTGTTTCGCTTAGACCAATAAATTTGTGATCATTGATGGTGCTATCTTCATTGCTGATAGCAATTGAAAGCAGCTTCCAATCGTCTTGCTCAGAAAATAAGCATGAAAATTCGTGATCATCATAATGCCACTGTTCTATGGCTTCGCCATCTTCAGAAATGATTTCAATTTCATCTGGCTGGCCTAATACAGCGTTTACTTGTTCGCGAGTCATTCCGAATTTCAATTCGCCAAGACCAATGGTGGGTTTAATGTTTAATTGCATGTGGTGTTTTTTGTTTGTGATAAAGATAAAAAGGGAACTCGATATAGAGCTCCCTTTTTGGATAAAAATGTTTTAAATATAAAATTAAGCCATTGCTACTTTAGGTGCAGCAGCTAAAATTTCAGAGGCGCAACCTTCTTGATATTGCGCAAAATTTTTGGTGAATTGTTCTGCCAATTTATTAAGCGTAGCATCATAAGCTGATTTGTCTGCCCATGTTTCACGTGGGTTTAGTATATCGTTTGGTACATCAGGGCAATCGGTAGGTATGGCCAAATCGAAAACAGGCATTACTTCAAATTTTGATTTTTCTAAAGTACCATTTAACGCTGCAGTTATCATAGCACGTGTAAAGCGTAGTTTCATGCGTTCACCTACACCGTAAGAACCACCGCTCCAGCCAGTATTTACTAACCAAACGTTAACATTGTTTTCTTTCATTTTTTTACCCAATAATTCTGCATATTTAGATGGGTGCAGTGGTAAAAATGCTCTTCCGAAACAAGCGGAAAACGTGGTTTGTGGCTCGGTTACGCCTACTTCTGTACCCGCTACTTTAGCTGTGTATCCAGAAATAAAGTGATACATGGCTTGTTCGGGCGTTAGTTTAGAAATTGGAGGCAATACGCCAAACGCATCACAGGTAAGGAAGAAAATATTTTTAGGATTTCCACCTACCGATGGGTGAACCGCATTGCTAATATAATTTATAGGGTAGCTTACGCGTGTGTTTTCTGTTTTAGAACCATCTGCAAAATCAACAGATGAAGTGTTTTCAATAAAGTTGATGTTTTCTAAGATGGAGCCAAACTTAATTGCATCCCAAATTTGTGGTTCTTTTTCTTGAGTAAGGTCTATACATTTAGCATAACATCCACCTTCAAAATTAAATACCGAACCATCTGCCCAACCGTGTTCATCGTCACCAATCAAACCTCTGTTAGGGTCGGCAGAAAGTGTAGTTTTTCCTGTTCCTGAAAGACCAAAAAACACTGCAGTATCACCATCTTTACCAATATTGGCAGAGCAGTGCATAGACAAAGTGTTTCTTTCGTGAGGAAGTATGAAATTTAAAGCTGAGAAAATTCCTTTTTTAATTTCGCCTGTGTATCCAGTACCACCAATTAGAATTATTTTTTTTGTAAAGTTTAAAATGGCAAAATTGTGTTGGCGTGTGCCATCAATTTCCGGATTTGCTAAAAATCCAGGAGCGTTGATAATATGCCACTCTGGTGAAAAGGTTACCAATTCATTTGCTTCAGGGCGTAAAAACATGTTGTAAGCAAACATACTGCTCCAAGGAAACTCTGCAACAACGCGTAAATTCATGCGGTAGTTAGGGTCGGCACAAGCATAGGCATCTCTAACAAAAATGTCTTTTCCAGATAAATAAGCTGTTACTCTGTTGTAAAGGGCATCAAATTTATCGGCATCGAATTTAATGTTGATGTCTCCCCACCAAACTGCGTTGGCAGTTTTATCATCATACACAATAAAACGGTCTTTAGGTGAACGGCCAGTAAACTCGCCCGTGTCAACTGCCAAAGCGCCTGTATCGGCTAATACGCCCATACCCCTAATAATGGTTTCTTCAGTAAGTTCAGCAGGGTTTAAATTCCAGTAGGCAGTTTCTACATTTCCTAAGCCAAGGGCTTTTAGATTGTTTGTTTTAGGAATAATTCCAAATTCAGTCATGATACGGAGTTTATGTTTGCGCAAAAATACGACTAAATTTGGATTTGAGAATGTCCTCAAACCGCCTATTTTTCCACAATTAGTGGCTAAAACTGGTCTTTTTTTAACTTTTTTGAGAAAGTGTAAATAAACAATAACCAACCAACAATCATTAAAATCCCACCAATGGGTGTTATTGGGCCTATCCATTTTGTGAATTTGTTTAGACCAACATGCTTAAGAGTAACGAGAATGAAAATTGAAAAACTAAATAAACACACCCCAAAAAATAAAATGCTTGTAGCTCTAGTTAAATTTAATTGATGTGTTTTTGCTATTAACGCTAATAGTAGTATTCCAATAGATTGATAGGTGAGATAGTTTACTCCTGTTTTGAAACTGGTTAAATCATTTTCGGGTAAAATTTTAGCCAGCGAATGTGCTGCCATTGCACCAAGAATGATGCTTAAGACCATTAACAAAGCACCAACGATAATCCATCTATTTGTATTCATTTTTGAATCGATTAAATTCTTCTTGGTTTTGCTTTATGGTAAATAGTTCATCCAATTGATTTAAGTTGTCTAAATCAAATAAATTGAGTGTTAACTCATGAATTATAGTAAGGCGCACGTCTTCATAGTCTATAAGCTCTAACACAGATTTCAAGTCAGCAATCGAGAAACATTTGTCGCTTAATTCACTTAATATAAGATTGGTTTTTTGTCTCGTTAATAATGCCTCTTCAACCTGAGCAATTAGTTCTTGCTTATCAATTTTAATAGGATTATTGCAACCACTTCTACCCGTATAGTTAGCAAAAGGACTAAGCTTAGCAACAAATGCTTCGTTTTTGGTTAGTTGAATAAGTTTTGTGCGGGTATTGTTATCGTTTAGTTGTAGAGCTATAAGTTGCTCTGGTTGAAGAGAATCAAGATATTGCCCAACAATTCGTAAAAATGTAATTCCTTTTTTAGCGCCAATTTCTAAATGTAGATGTTCGTTGTTGCTAACAAAGATTGACTTTTCTTCAATTTTTAAACTATCTAAAAGAACAATTTTTACATCAAAACTTCCATCTTGTAAATCTTTTAAATGTAGTGCTGTAGATGGTTGCTCGGTTTGTAATACATCATTAACCAATACAACAAATGGTAGTTTTTGAGATGTAATGGTAAGCTTATTACTTACTTGAGTAAAAGCTGTGTTTACAAAAAATAAGAATAAATAAACGAAGTGAAATTTCATGCGTTTAGAACAAACAAAGGTTGTGCCAAACAATGGTTTAGTTATTAAGCATTACTGGCATTACCAACATAAGTAAATCTTCGTTGGAATCTTCATTAGCTTCAGGAAAAATGATACCTGCACGGTTAGGCGCACTCATTTCAATTACGGCATTGTCGCTATTAATGTTATTAAACATCTCAATTAAGAAACGCGAGTTGAAACCAATTTCCATGTCTTCACCTTGGTAGCTTGAGGTTAGGCGTTCGTTAGCTTCGTTACTCATATCCGCATCTTCAGCACTAATAGCTAATTCATTACCAGAAATTTTTAAGCGCACTTGGTAAGTTGTTTTGTTTGAAAACACGGAAACACGCTTAATTGAGTTCAAAAATGAACTTCTGTCAATGGTTAGTTTATTAGGGTTGTTGCTTGGTATTACGGCTTCGTAGTTAGGATATTTTCCATCCACTAATCTGCAAATTAGTGTAATGCTTCCAAAGCTAAAGCGGGCGTTTGAGTCGTTATACTCGATTACTAAAGGTTCTTCAGAACCGCTAACCAATCCCTTTATTAGAGATAATGGTTTTTTAGGAACGATAAATGATGCGGCTTTATCTGCTTTAGCATCTTTACGTCTGTATCTTACAAGTTTGTGAGCATCGGTGGCTACAAATGTTACATCTTCTGGGCTAATTTGAAAAAACACACCAGACATAACAGGACGTAAATCATCATTTCCTGCAGCAAAGAGTGTTTTAGAGATGGCTTTAGAAAGTATGCCTGCTTTCATTTCCACTTTAACAGCAGAGGCAATTTCTGGTACTTTAGGAAATTCTTCTGCGTTGTAGCCGCTTAATTTGTATTTACCAAAATCAGAAGATATTTCAACGTGAAAGTTTTTGGTGTTAATATCAAATGTTAGTGGCTGCTCTGGAAATGTTTTTAATGTGTCAAGTAATAATCGGGCAGGGATAGCGATATTTCCTTCTTGCTTGGCTTCTACTTCAATAGTAGTAGTCATGGTTGTTTCTAGGTCGGAAGCAGAAATGGTAAGGGTTTTACCTTTTATGCTAAATAAAAAGTTTTCTAGAATAGGAAGGGAGTTATTGGTAGCCAAAACTCCACTGATATTTTGAAGTTGCTTTAAAAGTCCGTTGCTCGATACGATGAATTTCATGTAAGTAAGGTTTAAATAAGTATAATGAGCAACAAATATAGAGTTTAAATCTCATGGCTATGATGAGATTTTTTTCACATAAATAGGGTAGTTTTTAACAAGAACTAAGGTTCTGTGAAGTAACTCAGAGGTTTAAATACGTTCCCCCAACCAAATGTTTGAATAACAAATAGTTCTTTGTCATCAACTAAGGCGTATAAACGATCGGGGTCGCATTTTAAGGGCTGGTTATTGGCATCCATTTTTTCTACCGCAGGATTTTTACAGAAAACAGTTACTTTTCTAGTGAAGTTTTTTGTGGTGGTAACTGTTAGTTCGTAGAGTGGGGTAGAGCTAAGCAATGAATCTTTTTTGGTTGGTTTCATGTTATTTACCAATCCTTCGTAGTGTAATTGCTTGAATGCAACTAAATGTCTTCTTAACGATAGGGTATCAAACTTGTTAATCGTTTTTTCATCACCATTTTTTAAATCAAAAACATCTTCATTAATGCTAAAAGAATATGATTCTTGAGGGTTTTGAAAATTCTTTAATTTTACTTGAGCAATATCTCGGGCTTCAAGTTCTATAATTCTGGTGCTTCTCCACAAAACGGGGTCAGCAAAAAATCTGGTTTCTAAAGTACCATAAAAGCCAGGTAAATTTATAAGATATGGTACGCTAGATTTCTTGTTTCCCTTTTGTAACAAAGCAAAATTACCTGTCATGCTTGGGTTGTGGTCGCCAATATAGATGGTTTTAAATGGCTTATTATCTCCATAATTATACAACTGAATTTTTGTGTGTTTACTAGACAACAGACGAATAACAAAATCTTGTTTTTCTGGTTCAATGTCTTGCAGTACTTTCCATTGAGCAAATGTTTTCATTAATAAATTTAGACTTGAAATATTTGCTTCAAACTCTGTCCCTTCAATCATCCAAATTTTGTTGTCGTTATTTCTTTCCAAAGTAACACTTTCACCCGTTGTTCTGCTAAGGGTTATTTTAGAAATGCTGGTGGTGTCTGCAATTTCAAAATCACTAAAGGGCTGGTTGTTACTTCCGCTTGATGAATTTAAATAAAGCAAATAGCCAACCAAAATCACTAAAATAATAAGTGGTATTATAATTTTTTTTGATGTCATGATAAATTAATTTTTTGTGTATTTAGCACGTCTTACTAAAAAGAAGATTAGCGCTAAAACTATTAAAAGTAGTATAGGAAAAACAATGTTGGTAAATTGCCAAAACGCTTTTTTACCCTCTTTTATTTTGTTTTCATCTAATGGTCTGAAAATGGTTTCGCGGGCTCTTAGTTGCAAAAGTTGATCTTGACCCAACAGATAATCTACTGCGTTTAAAAAGAAATCTGTGTTGCCATATATTTTTTCTGCATAACCCATGTTGGCAATTAGTGGCTCAAATTCTAAACCAATGTAAAATTCTTTTCCTTCCTGTGATATAATTTCGTTTCTAATAAGGTCTCCGTCAGAAACTACAAGCATCTTGTTTTTAGGACTTCTAGTTTTAAATTTAGAAATAGGATTTTTCGCAAACTCTGGATTAATATAGTTTTCAAAATACGATTTAAACTCGCCTTCTAACAATACTGCTACGGGCTGGTGCGGTCGATTATTTGTTGTACTAAAATTAGGGTCTACTTGAATAATGCCATAATTTATTCTCGCAGGGGCTTTATAATGCATGGAGAAATCACTGGTTTCTAAAAGTACAGTTTTCTTAATTTCAGCACTACCAACAGTATCAATACTTGAAGCATATTGCAATTTTACAGGGCTTACGTTCTTGCTAATAGGATGATTTGCTCTAAGCGAAACCAATGGGTGAAAATACCATCTGTAAAGTTTATTAAACCCAGGAGGAACAATTGGCCCACAACGCTTATCAAGCAATACATTGCTGTTTATTCTTACACCGTATTTAAACAACTGGCTTTCTATGTTTAAGTTGCGGGCTAATCCCATAGTTTGTCCTGTTTTTCTCAAACTGTCTGGGCGTACTTCTAGGGCATCAATTAACCAAATGGTTTTGCCACCATTCATTATAAATTGGTCTAAGATGTAAGCATCTTTATCTGAAAATGCTTGTTGAGGTTTAGCAATTATGGCTGCATCAAAACCAGTAAGCGCATTTAATTTCCCTTCTAACTTTATGCGCTCTGTGTAGTATAAATCGCTTAAACGGTTGTTAATAATCCACGTTTCAGGTTCAGAGAGTTCGCCATTGCCTTCTATAAACGCAATGCGTTTTCGAGTTTTACTTGTTGCCTCTACCAATGCTTTGGAAATTAAATACTCCAACTCATTAATTTTTGCGTTTATATATTGTTCTGTGGTTGCTTTACTGCGTTCTATAAACTGAATGTTTGAGGCATTTTCTCCGATATATACTTTAGCACATGGCCAAATATTTGCAGCTTTTACAGAGTTTTCTTCTTTAATGTTTATTACTACATCTTGCAAACCTGTTTCTAGCAATTGTTTTTGAAACTCTTCGCTATTTATGTCTTCGGAATTTGGATTGATAAATGCGTATTTAATTTTTCCGTTAGAGTAGTCTCTAAAGTCTTGAAATTTTTCTTCAACAGCTTTTCTGAGCTTTAGTAAATCTGGAGATAAGTTTTCGTCTTCTAAATAAATTTCAATGTTTACAACACCTTTCAAACTGTCTATTATGTTGTGTGTATTATCTGATAATGTATGAACTTTATCATTCGTCAAGTCAATTCTGAAGTATTGTAAATGAGATAGAATGTTAACTACAACAATAATGCTAACTATTATCAATGCGTTGATGATAGCAACTCCTTTAGCTGATTTTCTTTT
The DNA here is from genome assembly GCA_964455265.1 of uncultured Flavobacteriales bacterium. Taxonomy (GTDB): domain Bacteria; phylum Bacteroidota; class Bacteroidia; order Flavobacteriales_D; family Parvicellaceae; genus JBKHVV01. Next base: position 10,283 of record CAYVVI010000004.1, read on the forward strand.
ACTTTCTACCATTTTCTACTTAATAATGAAAGTTTAGTTAAGGTGATAAAAAGTACTATCAAACCTAAAAAGTAAGCCACATCTCGCGAATCAACAATTCCTCTACGGATGGATGTGTAATGCGAAAAAATGCCAAATTTTTGAATCCAGTATTGCGTAACACCCGAATTAAATCCACCTGCCATAAATTCAAAACCAGTATAAAACATAAAGCATAAAGCTAATGATAGAATGAAACTCAAAACTTGATTTTGAGTAAGTGACGAGCAAAAAACTCCTATTGCTACAAACCCTCCACCAAGCATAAGTAAACCTAAATATCCGCCAATTATACCTCCTGTATCTACATTGCCAACAGGGTTGCTTAAATAATAGATAGAAATAAAATAAATAAGCGTAGGGATAAGAGAGAATACGACTAAAAACAAACCTGCAAAGAATTTTGCCAAAATTATATCCATTTCGGTAAGTGGTTTGGTAAATAAAAATTCAATGGTACCTTGACGTTTTTCTTCGGCAAACGCACGCATGGTTATAGCGGGAATTAACAAAAGAAAAATAATAGGAGCATCATAAAACAAAGCATTTAAAGAAGCTTGATTGGTGTCGAATATATTCTCTAATCCAGGAAAAAACCAAATAAATAAACTTGTTAAAATAAGAAACACACCTATAGAAATATATCCAATTAGGGAGTTAAGAAAACTGCTTACTTCTTTTTTAAAAAGGGCGTACATTCGAGTTTAAAGTTGAAAGTTATAAAGTGTAAAAGTTATTGATTTTTCATTAATCATTTTTCACTTTTCATTAGTTAAAACTGTGTGCGAAGTTACCAATTTTTACGTGTTGGCAAAACTTAATTTTTAGCTAAGCTTTGAATTTTGAAATAGTGCTCCATGCCTCAGGTTTGCCACAAAACATTGGTTTAACCGTACTCCAAATTCCATTAAATAATTCAGATTGGCGGTAGCGTTCAATGGCGTCTTCGTTTAGCCAAATACTATACGTAAAAACGATTTCTTCCGAATTTGTATCAAATAATAATTCTAAGTGAATGCATCCTTCAAAGTTGCGAATACGCTCCTTATTGTTGTTAAAGGCCTCTATGAACTCTTGTTTTTTTTCTGGCTGTATGTGTAATTTAACAATGCGTGTTATCATAACAATCCATTACCAAATTCAACAACTACAGTATCGTAAAGGTCTACTCCAAACAATTTATTGGCACCATTACCCGACCCCTCAACACCTTGATTTAAGGCAATTTCTAAATAACCTGAACTTGTGAAAATGGCCACTTTATCTCCAGGTCGCACACTATTATAGGATTTACTAATTTCATTAATTTGATAATCCAAACTTCTGAAATTTATTGTAAAGGGTCTATTTTTACCAACTTTTTTAAATAACTCTTGCGTGATATTGGTGATTAAATTTCCATAAGCATCTATATAAATTACAGAACCTCTAATAGAATTTTCATCGGTTGCAGGGCGGTAAGAGAGTACTTGCCTAACATCACTTATGCGTTTAGCAATTAGCTCAGGCGTTCCACCACGCGCTAAATGAACGGCAGCTTTGGCAAACACATCCTTCACAGGAAAGGTCAAATCATCAGTATCTTGTTGCATTGTAAGTTCATAAACGTCTTTAGGTATTACATCAAATATCAAAGAGAAGATGCCATTATCGGCTCCAATAAAATAGTGTTCGTTGTGGCGCACAATAAGATGTGGTGTGTCAATACTAATTTCTGGTTTAACTCCAATAATATGAATGCTTCCTTTAGGAAAGGTTTGGTAGCAATTTTTTAAAATAAATGCCGCTTTAAAAATATCGAAAGGCGGAACTTGATGCGTAATATCAATTACCTTAGAATCGGGTAGGGCAGTTATAATAGTGCCTTTTACAGCAGCTACATAGTAGTCTTTGTAGCCCATATCAGAAATTAAAGTAATTACACCAGGAGTATTCACAAGAAAAAAATGTTTATTTTCAGCAACCAAAATTACAGAAATAAAGTAAACATAACCTAAATCCAATAAACAAAAGAATTTGAAAGAGAAGCTAATTGAAATTTTACACATCAACCCAGTTGAACTATTTGGTGTAAACGAAGAAAAATTATCTATTTTAAGATCGTACTTTCCTAAGTTAAAGCTTGTGGCACGTGGCTCTTCATTAAAAATTATGGGCGATGATGACAGCATTAATGAGCTAGAAAAAAAGATAGAGCTCATGATTGCGCACTTTCATAAATACAACTCGCTTACAGAAGGCAACATTGAAAACATCATGCTTGATGGAGATAAAATATTAAAGGGTGAAGAAGGCAAAGACCTAATTTTATTTGGAAATGGTGGTCATCCGATAAAAGCTAAAACAAAAAATCAGCGTATAATTTGCGATGAGATAGAAAAAAACGATATGGTTTTTGCTATTGGTCCTGCGGGGTCTGGTAAAACCTACACCGCTGTGGCTATGGCTGTAAAAGCATTAAAAAACAAAGAAGTTAGACGTATTGTACTTACCCGCCCTGCTGTAGAAGCTGGCGAACACTTGGGGTTTTTACCTGGTGATTTAAAAGAAAAACTCGATCCCTATTTACAACCGCTTTATGATGCCTTGCGCGATATGATTCCGCCAGAAAAATTAGCAGCCATGCTAGAAGGAGGCATTATTCAAATAGCACCACTAGCATTTATGCGTGGGCGTACCTTAGATAATGCATTTGTTATTTTAGACGAGGCACAAAACTCTACCGAAGGACAAATAAAAATGTTTTTAACACGTATGGGGATGAATGCTAAGTTTGTAATTACAGGCGATGTAACCCAAGTAGATTTACCCAAGCATCAAAAATCTGGGTTAATAAAATCGTTAAATATTCTGAAAGGTATTGATGGCATTGCTATGGTATATCTTGATGAAAACGATGTGCTGCGCCACCGTTTGGTTAAACGAATTACCAAAGCGTTTGATAAAGATGAGTAGTGTGTTAAAAACTTCATATCTAACCGCCCATTAAATCGCTTAAATTTGCCGCATCATTTTTAAATAAAACAGAATGTCGGTACCTACATTAACAGAAACACATTTTCAATTTCCTGGTCAAACAAAATTTTACAAAGGCAAGGTGCGTGATGTTTACACCATCAACAACAACTTGCTGGTTATGGTTGCCTCCGACCGTATTTCTGCGTTTGATGTAGTATTGCCAAAAGGCATTCCTTACAAAGGACAAGTGCTAAATCAATTAGCAGCAAAATTTTTAAATGCCACAAAAGATATTTGCCCTAATTGGTTGGTAGCATCTCCCGACCCCAGTGTTTCTGTTGGTTTGATGTGTGAGCCAGTGCGTGTAGAAATGGTGATTAGAGGATATTTAACAGGTCATGCGTGGAGAGAATACAAAGCTGGTAAACGCACCATTTGTGGAGTTACTATGCCAGAAGGAATGAAAGAGCATGATAAATTTCCAAGTCCAATTATAACGCCTGCAAGCAAAGCAGAAGAAGGCCACGATGAAGATATTTCTCGTGAAGATATTTTAGCCAAAGGCATTGTTGCCGAAGCCGATTATCTTAAAATGGAAGAATACACCTACAAGTTGTTTGAGCGTGGCACGCAAATGGCCGCAGAAAAAGGACTTATTTTAGTAGATACCAAATATGAGTTTGGTAAAAAAGATGGTGAAATTTATTTGATAGATGAAATTCACACGCCCGATTCATCACGCTATTTTTATGCCAATGGTTATGCCGAACGCCAAGCAAAAGGAGAACAGCAAAAACAACTCTCTAAAGAGTTTGTGCGTGAATGGCTAATGGAAAATGGTTTTCAAGGTAAAGAAGGACAGCAAGTACCAGAAATGACCGAAGAAAAAGTAAATTCTATTTCCGCCAGATACATTGAACTTTACGAAAAAGTTACTGGAGAAACATTTATAAAATCAAACACAGAAAATATTCTGCAACGCGTAGAAAACAATGTGTTGAAGTTTCTAAAATCTATTTAATATTCAATAAAAAATCCCCGCACTTGGCGGGGATTTTTTTGTTACTTCGGATCAAGTATTTTGTTGATGCGTTCTAAGCAATCTTCCAAGTGAATTTTGCTCATGGTATCGGTGGTGCGCCCAATAGCCGCTTTAATATCGCGCTGCAAGTTTTTAAGTTGGTAACGAGATACGGAAACAATATCCGATTGGCTTACCTTAACTTCTGTACGTTTTATCCAACGTCTCCATTCGGGATTGATAGGAGGCAATTCGTTTTTCATTAAGAAATCTAAACGCTCAATATGTGCTTTTTGAAGATTTCTTCTGTAAGCATCAATCGCTTTGCCTGTGGTTAATTCAGACCAAATTCCTTTGCGAGAATCGTCCATCATGTTCATTAACGTGTAGGCATTTTTTCCATTAATGACTTCATTTTCGATAAGGCGTGCCATGCGTCCAAAGTCTAACAAATCATTCAGCGTACGTACTTGCACTTGACGAATTTTTTCTACCGAACCAGTAAAATCAATGCGACCAAATATTTCATCATTCAACAACCACGTTGGTGTAGCAAACACTTGTTCGTTGATATACTTCATACATTTTTCTTGATGAGTTTTAGCAACGTGTGTGTAAACTTTTCCTTCTTGGTCAGAGGTTTTATAGTATTCGTAAATACCACCAATATTGCCCGTAACGTGGCCTGCATATCGGTTGTACTGTCCAACTACTTCGGTGTACATGCGTTGCAACTCTTCATAATTTTTTCCATCTTCCGAAGTCCATTCAATTAAGTTGGGCATAATGCGTTGTAAGTTGGCAATACCATACATGCTCGCTTTTACAGCATCATCACCCAAATCTTCTGTTTGTGAACTTGGATCAATAACACCTGATTGTTGTTTTCCAAAACGATACAATGGGTCGCCAGCACGGTCTAAAATCCATTTATCTAAAATCGGTTTTTCGTCTTCGGCAGTTTTAGCTTCTAAAATGGGTTTGTAGCCCCACATGATTGAGTATTTATCGTAAGGACCAATGTCTGGCATTAAGCTAACATCGCCATCGCCAGGTTGAGCCACGTAGTTGAAACGTGCATAGTCCATAATAGATGGTGCGGTTCCGAATTTTTTAGTGAACGATGCCGAACGCAACGAATCTACAGGGTAGGCAACACTTGAGCCCATGTTGTGTGGTAAACCTAAGGTGTGTCCGACTTCGTGCGCAGACACAAAGCGAATCAATCTACCCATTACTTCTTCTTTAAATTCAACAGTGCGTGCTTCTGGGTTGATGGCAGCCGTTTGCACAAAAAACCAGTTGTGCAACAACGTCATTACGTTGTGATACCAGTTGATATCAGCTTCAATAATTTCACCTGAACGTGGGTCGCTAATGTGCGGTCCATTCGCATTTGGAATAGGCGAAGCCAAGTAGCGAACTACCGAATAGCGCGCATCTTCTGGGCTCCATTCTGGGTCTTGTTCTTTGGTTGGTGGTTCTAAACACACAATAGCATTTTTAAAACCTGCTGCTTCAAATGCTACTTGCCAATCTTCTACACCTTGTTTTAAATATTTTCTCCATTGAACAGGCGTTGCAGGGTCTATGTAATACACAATTTGTTTTTTTGGTTCAACCAATTCGCCACGCTTAAATTTTTCAATGTCTTCATCTTTTACTTCCAATCTCCAACGGTCAAGGTAAGAACGTGTAGTAGTTTTTTGGTCGTCTAATCCGTAATCGGTTTGGGCACGTGCAAACCAACCCACACGTGTGTCAAAATATCTACGCTTCATAGGTTCTTTTGGTAACAAAACCATACTGTTGCTCATCTCTACCGAAATGGTTTCTGATGCTTTATTGGTAGGTGGTTCAGAAGCAATATAGGTTTTCACCGTGCGTGTTTCAATATTGATTGGGTAACTGTGAATGTGCGAAATAAACGAACGTGTTTCGTCCAATTTTTGCATTTTGTACATCTGGCGCATTCCTGTTGGAAAACCAATGGACTTTACATCTTTTTCAAAAAAATCGGTAACGTCAATTACCATGGTAGAATCTTTCCCAAATGCTTTGATGGGAAACGACCACATGATGGGCTCGAAGTTAGAATTTACCACCGCTTCGTGAATGGGTAGAGAATCTGCCGCAACAATTTCGTGCGAAACAATGCGCAACAAAATATTGTTTTTGCTACGTTGCCAACGCAACACATCTACGTTTGCTTCTTCACCACCAAAGCCAATGTTGGTAGCAGTTTTAGCAATACGTGTTACCATTAGCATTTCTCTTTCCAATAGCGAATCTGGTAATTCGTAAAAGTATTTATTGTCGATGCGGTGCACTTTGAATAAGCCCTCATCGCTTACGGCTTTTGAAGTGATTACTTTTTCGTAAGGTTGCGGACCATCTTTCTTTTCGTTAGATGGTGCAGGTGGTGGTGCTTGTTCTGTTTTAGAGTTCTTTTTCTTCTTTTTGCTTTGAGCTTGTGTTGTAAAAGGCATAGCCAAACACGAAGCTAACAAAAGCAAGGTAATATGTTTTAATTTCATAATAGAGGGTTTTAATTGTGATGGATAAAGCTAAACAAAAAATCGTAATTTTACGTATCAAGATACTGCTATGAGATTTTTTCTTTTAATATGTCTACTATTTTTCTCTTCTCTTTTGAAAGCGCAACAAGCTACTTTTAAGGTTGAGAAAAATGATTCTGAAGAAACTGTGAAACTTTATTCAATGTATGCAAAAGATAGCGTTTCATTATTTAGAGGTTATGCTTTTCAAAATGTTGTTTTTATAAGCTCTAATAAAGACTACCAATATATTCTTTATCCTTCTCCTGAATATGCAAGATTTTGTAGGGTTATGTATTATGGACAAGCCAATATGTACAATATTGATAGAGTCTACCACAAGAAATTAAATGAGATTAAGTTTATAGTAGTTAGGTTGGAAAACAATGATACTTTGAAAATTAAAGATTTTGTTTTACCAGTCGTGGATGCTAAACTCCCAATAGTCCTTATAGGTGGTGTTTATTTGGATTATGATTATGAATTAGATAATTCAACAAACAGAAATTTTTTCTTGACCAATAGATCATTAGAGATTTATGATGAAAGTTGTAATTATGAGCATAAAATATTGTCCTTTAGCTTAAGGAAAATTCAATCAGAAGAAATCATTACAAGTAACTCCAACATGATTACAGACGAAATGCTTCAGATAATTTCCAATATAAAATCAGGTGAAGAAATTCGATTTGAGAATGTACTTTATATCCACGACAATACTACTCCTAAAGTTGCTCCAACTCTAAGAGTGAGAATAGAGTAAATTCACACACCTAAAACAATCAAAGCTCTCATCGAATTAGGATGATTGTGGTTATTGTAGTTATAAAAGCTATTAAAATAAGAATTCCGTGCGAAGTTTCCCTTCGTTCATCTAAATTATCTTTTTGTAGCTGATAATTAAATTCAATTGAGGGGTCATTTTTTGTAGTGTCTATAATAGATGGTGCAAAAACAGCAATAGCTTTAGCAGAGTTTATAGAAATAATTTCTTCTTCTTTGTAAGTGTTATAAGAACCAATGGTTTTATAAAATTCCACTTCAATAATTGCGTTTGCATTTTGCTCATAAGCAAGGTATTTTAGTCTACTTAAAAGTTCTTCATTCGTTCCTTGTTCTACTTCGATATATGAAATTTTAGTGTAGTCAAAGTCCAATTTTTCGTTTTTAAAGAAAACGTCTACATATTTTGGTTTTTCATAAGAAGGATTTTCGTTAATTTTTGTAATCTGATCTTTTGGAAAGTAATTAGTAGAGACAGAACATGACACCAATAAAGTCAATATGTTTAAAAAAAGTAGGTATTTTATTAGGATTGCTCTCATGGTTTTTGTTTAACAAAAAATTAACAAAAATCAAGCCAAATCAAATACACTTAAAATAATCAAACGGTTCTAGGCAGGTGTTGCACTGGTATTGTGCTTTGCAGGCAGTAGAGCCAAACTGGCTAACGAGTTTTGTATCTTCAGATTTGCACTGAGGGCAACGTACTACTTTTGGTCCAGAAGCGAATAATAGTCCTTTATCGGCACTACCTTTCACAGGCGGAGCAATGCCATACGCTTCTAATTTTTTTAGGGCTTCATCGGTAATCCAATCGGTAGTCCATGCAGGAGAGTAAATGGTTTTTATTTCTGCATTGGTAATGCCATTGTTGCGCAAAGTTTCTAGCACATCATCTTCAAAACGCTTCATGGCTGGGCAACCCGAATAGGTTGGTGTAATAACAATTAAGATTTTTTCATCGGTAAATTCTACATCGCGCAGCACACCCAATTCCTCAATAGTAATTACAGGAATTTCAGGGTCGGGAATGTAGCGTATAAGTTCCCAGATTTCTTCTTTTGTATATTTCATGAGTGCTACCGTGTTAATGTGTTAGAGTGTTAACGTTAAAACGATAATACGTTCGAACGCCAACACGCTTTATCACCACTCAGAGTTTGGATAGGTGCGTTGCATGTATTGCATATCGCCTAGCATGTGTCCTAAATATTCGGTGTGCAATCCTTTTAAACGTCCGCTATGCATGTAGCCATCTTCGGGGCGTTTTAGTGTAGCGCGTTCTAATACTTCGTTAACGGTGTTATCCCACAGCGGTTTAATGGTGTTTAAATCAACAGCAATACCTTCTTTAATAAGAATAGCATCTACTTCATTCATCTCGAATAAATCACCAGTAAATGACCAAACCAACTCTAACGATTGTTGTATTTTTTCGTGACTTTCTTCGGTGCCATCGCCTAAGCGTACCATCCATTCTGCACTGTGGCGCAGGTGGTAGGTTATTTCTTTAATTGATTTTGCGGCATGTGCAGCAATCATCTCGTTTTTACTTGTGGTAAGCGCTTTGTATAAGTGATAGAAAAATGCGCTGTGCAAAAAATTTCGAGCCACTGTATCTCCAAAATGACCATTAGGCAACTCAGATAATAGTACGTTGTAGTATTCACGCTCGGTGCGTTTAAATGCCAAGTCGTCTTCGGTGCGTCCTTTACCTTCCAATTCTCCAGCGTAGGTAAGCATGGTACGGCTTTGACCAAATAAGTCGAGCCCAATGTTGCTTAATGCAATATCTTCTTCTAAAATAGGTCCATTACTGCACCATTCTGCCATTCTTTGACCAAGTATTAGGGCAGAATCGCCTAAGCGTAAGCTGTAATTTATCAGTGCTTCGTTTACAGTCATTGTTTAAATATGTTTTGCGCCATCAGGCATAATGTAGTGTAATGGTGTGCGGTATGCCTTATCGTTTGAAGGGTCGAAAAACGAATCGCTGTCTTCGGGCATAGAAGCTACAATTGCTTCAAAAGGAACTACCCAAATGGAAGTACCTTCGTTTCTGCGTGTGTATAAATCGCGTGCATTTTGCAGCGCCATTTCTTTGTCTGTTGCATGCACGTTTCCTGCGTGTTTGTGTGGTAAACCCGGTTTACTTTGAATAAATACTTCCCAAATTTGTCCTTGATTGTCCATTTATGTTGAAGGTTTAATGTTATTAAAATCGTAATTTTTAATTTGTAATTCGTAATTGATTTATTACGCTACCATTTTTTTAGCTTTCTGTTTTTCTGCATAGGCATTAGCGGCTTCGCGTACCCATTTGCCGTTTTCGTGAGCTTTTTTATGATGGGCTAAACGTTGCTTGTTGCAAGGACCATTGCCTTTAACTACGTTCCAAAATTCATCCCAATCAATTTCTCCAAAATCGTAATGCCCTCTTTCTTCATTCCATTTCAAATCGGGATCTGGAATGGTTAAGCCAATCACTTCTGCTTGGTGAACGGTTTTATCAATAAATTTTTGACGCAATTCATCGTTGGTTTCGCGTTTGATTTTCCACTTTACAGCATTGCCTGTATTAGGAGAATCGGCATCGTGAGGGCCAAACATCATAATGGATGGCCACCAAAAACGGTTCAACGCATCTTGAGCCATGGCTTTTTGCTCGGGTGTTCCTTTAGCAAGTGTTGACATAATTTCGTACCCTTGGCGTTGGTGAAAGCTTTCTTCTTTACAAATGCGCACCATTGCTCTTGAATAAGGGCCATGTGATGTGCGTTGCAACGAAACTTGATTTACAATGGCTGCACCATCTACCAACCAGCCAATAGCGCCCATATCTGCCCATGTTAACGATGGATAATTGAATATGCTTGAATATTTTGCTTTTTCGGTGTGTAGTTGTTCAATCATTTCATCGCGTGAAATGCCTAAGGTTTCGGCAGCAGAATAAAGGTATAAACCGTGTCCTGCTTCATCTTGAATTTTTGCTAATAATACTACTTTTGCTCTAAGTGAAGGCGCACGCAACAGCCAATTTCCTTCGGGTTGCATACCTATAATTTCTGAGTGAGCGTGTTGCGAAATTTGGCGAATTAAATGTTTGCGGTATTCTTCGGGCATCCAATCTTTCGGCTCAATTTTTATTTCCGCGTCAATTTTAGCTTGAAACTCTTCTAATTTATTTAAACTTTCCATGAGAAATGTTGTTTTGTTTATGTTTTGAATTATTAAACAAATAAATCAAGCACAAGTTTACGCAAATTAGCGCATTCTTTCAAATATTTTGAAACTGATATTTGTCAGAATTAAACTTTACTTGCACAACCAAATGGTTTTGGTATTTTTGCACACTCAAATTGATTAAAATAAAGAATGGCACATTTTCATACACTTACGGTAAAAGATATAAGAAAAGAAACTGCGGACTGTGTTTCGGTAGCATTTGAAATTCCTGAGAATCTCAAGAAAGATTTTGCATACAAAGCAGGGCAGTATTTAACGTTAAAATTCACCATCAATGGCGAAGAAGTAAGACGTTCGTATTCTTTAAGTAGCTCGCCAGAAGCTGATAGCGATTTTCGCATTGCGGTAAAAAAAGTTGAAAACGGAAAAATGTCCAACTATTTAAACAATGTGTTAAAAGTTGGCGATTCTATGGAGAGCATGCCTCCACAAGGAAATTTTACGGTAAAAGATGTTGCACCAAAACACTTTATTGGATTTGCCGTAGGCAGTGGTATTACGCCTGTTATTTCTATTTTAAAAACAGTAATGGCTCTAAATAATGGCAGTAAGTTTACATTGTTTTATGGTAGTAAATCTGCTGCAGATACCATTTTTAAAGCTGAATTAGACGCTTTAAATGATAAGTACGAAAACTTGCAAGTGGTGTATGTTTTTAGTAGAGAAAACCAAGCTGAGGCATTGCTAAATGGTAGGTTGAATAATGAAAAATGTACAGCACTCATCAATACATATTGCAACGATACATTGGCTAAAGAATACTACTTATGTGGGCCAGAAGATATGATTGTTAATGTATCTGAAAGCTTAAAAACACATGGCGTTTCTAAAGATGCAATCCATTTTGAATTGTTTACAACACCTGTAAATATGGTGGGCAATGCTAAAAGTCAGTCGGAGGCATTTACAGGTAAATCACAAGTAACGGTAATTATAGACGACCAACCCTACAATTTTGAGTTGTCTTCTAATGGAAAAAATATTTTAGACGCTTCTATGGATGCTGGTGCCGATGCACCATTTTCTTGCAAAGGAGCAGTATGTTGCACATGCAAAGCCAAAGTTGTAGAAGGCAAAGCCATTATGGACATGAACTATGCTCTTTCTGATTCGGAAGTAGAAGAAGGATACATTCTTACTTGCCAAGCGCACCCTGCCTCAGATAAAGTAGTGGTTGATTTTGATGTGGCTTAAGGGTTAGTAAAGTAGGGAGATAGTAAATTAGTAAATAGACTTTTACTAAATCCCCAATAAACTAATGAACGAATAAACTTTCATCCAATCATCCAGTAGGTAATAAGTGCATACCTAATTGCCCTTGCGATAAAAGACAGCACAGCAACGGGCAGCCATCTTACTTTAAAAAACCCTAAGCCAACGGCAACTACATCACCAATAAATGGCAACCATGTGATGAGTGCAAAATAGCTTCCGTATTTCTGAATTTTTTCTTGCCACTGCAAAAGCTTTTGGTGTTTTACTCTCAGCAATTTTTCTATGTGCTCAAGTTTTCCTAAGTAACCCAGACCATACGAACTCATGCCTCCCAGCCAGTTGCCAAGCGTAGCAGCAATAAGACAATAGGTGGGGTTAAAGCCATTGTAAAGCATGGCAGCCAACACGGCCTCCGAACTAAATGGAACGAGTGTAGCCGCTAAAAAACTTTGTAAAAAGAGTAGGAGGTAAGCCATAATTGTTTGGCAAATGTAAGCAATCATAAAATCTTACCGTGTTTAGTCATTTCACAACATAATTTTATTGATAACTTTACCACCATGATTTTTGTAACGGGCGCAACAGGTTTAGTGGGTTCTCATCTCTTAATAGAGTTGAGCAAAACGCATCCTGAAATAAAGGCACTTAAACGAAAATCGTCTAATATAGAAGGAGTAAAACAACTCTTTCGCTACTATCTAAACGACAATTGGCAAAGCCATTTTAATAAAATTACATGGGTAGAAGGCGATGTATCTGACGTTAATTTTTTGGTAGAGTGTTTTCAAGATATTCACCATGTTTACCATACTGCTGCTGTGGTATCTTTTCATAAAAAAGATTACGATAGCATGTACATTATCAATGTGATTGGGACAGAAAACGTAGTGAATGCTTGTTTAGAAGCAGGAGTTAAAAAATTGTGTCACATAAGTTCTACGGCAGCTATTGGACGCACCAAAAACGATGGCATAATTACCGAGTCTAACGAGTGGAAAACTTCCCCCGAAAATTCTTATTATGCTGTAACAAAGTATGCTTCTGAACTGCAAGTATGGCGTGGTATTGAAGAAGGACTAGATGCGGTTATCATCAACCCATCTATTATTTTAGGGCCAGGAGATTTTAGTAAAAGCAGCGGCACCATTTTTAAACGAGCTGCCAAAGGCATGAAGTATTACACCAACGGCAGCAATGCTTTTGTAGATGTGCGCGATGTGGTTAATGTAGCCATTCAACTGTGTAACAGCGAAATTTCTGCACAGCGTTATTTGTGCTTCTCGGAAAATGTATCATACAGAGAAATATTTGATAACATACAAAGCAAGTTTGGACATGCTAAAGCCACAAAACTAGCAACACCACTACATACTTCCCTTGCATGGCGCGTTGCCAAAGTGCTGAGTTGGTTTGGTATAAAACCTTTTATTACCAAAGAAAATGCCCGCAGCAGCCAAAAGAAAAATGTCTATTCTAACGAAAAACTACTCAACGCAATTCCGTATAAATTTTATAGTGTGGATGAGGCGATAAATAATGCTTTGGGGTATATTAAAAATAAAAATTAACTGTCATTCTGAACTTGTTTCAGAATCTATTTACGTTTAAGTTTTTCTTCACAGTATTCTATTCTAAACATTGTCGACTTAAAATTTCCAAGACGCTCAAAGTTATTTACGAAAGAAACTATTTCATCTGCATTTTTTTCATGAACAAGCTCTTTAAGTTCTGTCTTATAGTTTTTATATATATCACTAGTTATAAATGTTTCTAAATCCTCACCATAATCTACATTCTGAATAATTAAAGACATAATAAAATCGTGTTGTGCATTTTGATAATCTTCTTTATGCATAAGTATTACTCCTCTTTCGTAAAGACAATCAAAATCAATCGGATTACTTTCTATACATGTATTTAATTCTATAAGCGCATCTTCAAAGCATCTTTTTCGCATTTTTTGACTAGCATTTAATTTTTGGTATTTATTACAATTTCTTTGTTCCTCTATTTTATATTGTTTTTCGAGTAGTTTATTTTTAAATAATGATTCTGAAAACATTAATGAAATACTATCCATATTAAAGCAGTCTCTTAAGTCAAGATTTATAAACCCTAAATCAGTTCTGCAACTACATGTTTTCGTGTCCAAGAATTCAATAACTTCTAGAACCTCTGTTTTATTATAAGTTTTATTAGAGGCAAAGCTCTTGTCTATTGTTAATATTAAGAAGATTAGAAGAGGAGTTGTAAGAGATAAAATCGGAATCCCAAATTTTATATATAACTTATTATGTCTTCGAATGTCATTTAAGTATAAAAATATAATGGTTAATACAAAAATTCCAAAAATTATATAAAGTATTACCGAAAGATTAAATGGGAAATCATTTTTATACGACTTACCAATTGAAGTATTTATAATAGCTGTTAGTATAAAACTAATTGGAATAGTTAACAGTTTAAGTATGAAAATTAAGAAGGGTTTCATTAGCTTTAGTTTCCCCAAAAATAGCCAATACTTTTAATAATTTCATATTTTCCTCAACATCTCTTACCTTTGCAAGGTTAATGTGTGTGTAACACACAAAACTAAACGCATGAAAATTGATCCATCTAAACTAAACAAAACAGAAGCCGTTGGCGATAACCACGTGGGCACTTCAACCGATACACCTTTGCGTGCCGATGCATTTGTTTTATCACAAGAAGAAAAAATTGAGCGCATTGCCGAAAATTTTGCTGAAATAATGCACACCCTTGGGCTCGATTTAAAGGATGATAGCTTATCAGGAACTCCGTTGCGTGTAGCTAAAATGTACGTGCAAGAAATTTTTGGAGGTTTGCTTCCTGAAAACGAACCAGAAGTGTCTTTGTTTGAAAATGTGTACAACTACAAAGACATGTTGGTAGAAAAAAACATTGAACTATATTCTACCTGCGAGCATCACTTTGTACCCATTGTAGGCGTGGCACATGTGGCGTATTTTTCAGCCAATAATAAAGTAATTGGTTTATCAAAAATTAACCGCATTGTGCAGCATTTTGCCAAACGTCCACAAGTACAAGAGCGCTTAACGGTGCAAATTGTAAAGAAACTTCAAGAAGTATTACAAACAGAAGATGTAGCGTGCGTAATTGATGCCAAACATTTGTGCGTAAGTTCTCGTGGTATTAAAGACACCAAAAGCACTACCATTACTGGTGTTTACAAAGGAAAATTTAACGACCCTGCTGTAAAAGAAGAATTTTTACGCCACGTAAATTTAGATACGAAGATTGACTTTTAATTAGTGAAAAATTGAAAATAGAATTTTAGAAGGTTAGCATTTTAGAATTTTAAAACTTAAAGACCTTTGACTTTACGACCTTCGACCTTATGACCTTAAAAACTTAACAATGCAAAAACTGTTCATCTACAATACACTTAAAGCCGATAAGGAAGAATTTCAACCTTTAAAGCCCCCTCATGTGGGTATGTATGTGTGTGGACCAACCGTTTACAGTCATGTGCATTTGGGCAATTGCCGTACCTTTATTTCGTTTGATATGATTTATCGCTACCTTACATTTTTAGGGTATAAGGTAAGATATGTGCGCAACATTACTGATGCAGGTCACCTTACGGATGATGGCTCAGTTGAGAACGATAGATTTGTTAAGCAATCGCGTTTAGAGCAATTAGAACCGATGGAGTTGGTGCAAAAGTACACCGTGTATTTTCACAACATTATGGCGCAGTTTAATAACCTTCCACCAACGATAGAACCCACCGCTACAGGACATATTGTAGAGCAAATTGAAATGACGCAACAACTTATTTCAAAGGGCTTAGCGTATGAAGTAAATGGCTCGGTGTATTTTGATGTAAAAAAATATAATGAAAGCGAAAACTACGGAGAACTTTCTGGAAGAAATATAGAAGAACTGTTAGAAGGCACGCGTGATTTAGATGGGCAAAATGAGAAACGCGATCAGCGTGATTTTGCACTTTGGAAAAAAGCGTCTGTTGCGCACATCATGCGCTGGAACTCGCCTTGGGGTGAGGGCTTTCCAGGTTGGCATTTAGAATGTTCGGTGATGAGTAGCAAATATTTGGGTGAGCAATTCGACATTCACGGTGGTGGTATGGACTTAAAATTCCCGCACCACGAATGCGAAATAGCCCAATGTAAAGGGGCACATAATAAAGCGCCTGTTAAGTATTGGATGCACGCCAACATGCTTACCTTAAATGGTAAACGCATGAGTAAGTCTACAGGCAATACCTTGTTGCCTGATGAATTATTTTCTGGAAACAACGCTATTTTAGACAAAGCATACTCGCCAATGGTAGTCCGCTTTTTTATGATGCAAGCACATTATCGTAGCGTGTTAGATTTTAGTAGCGATGCACTCAACGCAGCAGAAAAAGGATATAAGCGTTTGATGAATGCTATCAAAGAATTAAATGCAACGGAACATAAAGAAACTTCACTAAACGAGCAAGAAGATAAAGAAGTGTTGGCATTGTGCGATGAGTGCTACACACACATGAACGATGACTTTAACACACCACGCACCATTGCTTCCTTGTTTGAGTTGGTTACGAAAATCAATCACTTTACCCACACCAAATCGTTTGGTGTTTTAAGTACATCTAAGTTTGAAAAATTAAAACACACCATGAATGGTTTTGTGTTTGATGTGTTGGGCTTAAAAATGGAAGAAGCACAAGACAGCGATAAACTAGATGGAGTAGTGCAAATGCTTATTTCTATGCGTAACCAAGCCAAAGCAGATAAAAACTATGCGCTTTCAGACCAAATCCGTGACCAACTAGCAGAGTTAGGAATAAAACTGAAAGATGGTAAAGAAGGCACTACGTATAGTGTGGATTAACCTTTTACTAATTTTTTCGTATTAGGAGTTTTTACGCTACAATGAAAAAAGTTCTATTATTACTTATAATTCTTTCTTCTTTAAGGTTAAGTGCCCAGCATGATGCTGCATTAGACTTGAATGGTATATTTTTTATATACATTGATGATACATCAAAATATGAAATGAATTTTACTGAAATTGATAGTTCAAATAGAATATTGTCTAAAGGTATTTTACAAAAAGTAAGTGTTTTATATTTTATTGATAGTTCAGAATATTTGTCAGACAACTTAAGTGTTTTTAACTTGAGCTCTCCTGAGCAAAATGAAAAAAGACTAAAAGTTAATTTAAAAGAGAGGCATTTTTATGAAGATAATAAAATTGTCAAATCCGAATTTTATAAAGGAATTATTTACTACTATTACTCATGTCATTGTGGTAAAACTTATGAAGACAAATCAAATTTAGGAGGACCTTGGCCTTGTGGGGGTAATTACGTTTTTCTTCCAAATGAAATATTTTATTATAATAAGGAGGGACAAGTCATAAAACGAGAAGAATATCAAAATGGCTTGTTAACTAGAGTCTATACATATGAACCTTAATCTGGCTTCTGCTTTCTAATAATTTTGTAAAATAGTTTTGGAAATAGTCGTTTTATCCAAATGGATTTTTTCTTTTCACTTCTAAAATTTAATACCCACCTCTTTCAATCATTGACTTAGCAATTAATTGACGCGTAGCTTTTACGTTAAGCACATCTGTTTTTGTAAAACGTTTTACACCCATCAGCATCATGCGGAGTTCATCTTCACCCGCAAAACTACTAAGCGCATCTTTTGCGTGCTTGTTCATTTTATCAGCAAAGTCGTAGATGAGTGTTTGCGTAGCGGCAATTTCTTCTTGAGATTTTTCTTCGCCTAAAAGTGTTATGCGTTTTTGTGTGCGTAGTAAAGTACTTTCAGCAACGTATGTCATCAGTAGCATATCCGCTAGGTTCATCAATACTTCTTGCTCTTTAATTAAATCTTTGTTGAGTTTTTGAGCAGCAGCTCCAGCCACCACCAATACACATTTTTTAAAGTTTTCTACGTATTGTGTTTCTTTGCCTAAGGTAGAAGTATCTGGTTCTCCAAACTCTGGAATGCTCATCAGTTCACCAGCAATTTTCATCGCAGGAGAGAGCAAATCCAACTCGCCTTTCATCACTTTGCGAAACAACATACCAATAGACAACATACGATTGATTTCGTTGGTACCTTCAAAAATTCGGTTGATGCGCGAATCGCGATAGCCACGCTCTATCTCGGTTTCGGCACTATAACCCATACCGCCATGTATTTGCACGCCTTCATCTACAACATAGTCTAACACCTCAGAGCCATATACTTTAAGAATGGCGCATTCGGCAGCAAATTCTTCAATGCCTTTTAGCAATGCCTTGGTTTTATCCATGCCTTCACTAACGCGTTTTTCTATGGCTAGTTCAATGTCTTGTGCGCTTCTGTATAAAGCACTTTCCAAAGCGTACACACGAATTTTTTGCTCGGCTAATTTGTAACGAATAGCCCCGAATGTAGAGATAGGGCGTTTAAATTGCTCACGGCTTTTAGCATACTCTACCGATTGTTTAATGGCAATTTTAGAACCACCCAATACACCAGCAGCTAATTTAATTCTTCCAATGTTTAAGATGTTTAAAGCAATTTTAAATCCATCGCCTCGCTCGCCCAAAAGATTTTCTATAGGCACTTTTACGTTATTGAAAAACACTTGGCGTGTAGAAGACCCTTTAATCCCCATCTTTTTTTCTTCAGGGTTTAGTGAAATTCCATCGAATGATTTTTCAACTAAAAATGCGCTGAGATTTTTATCGTCATCAATTTTTGCGAATACCGTAAAAAAGTCCGCAAACCCCGCATTGGTAATCCACATTTTTTGTCCGTTAAGGATGTAGTGTTTACCGTCCGCATCTAACACCGCTTTGGTTTTACCGCTATTTGCATCGGAGCCGCTACCAGGTTCGGTTAGACAGTAACTTGCTTTCCATTCGCCTGTGGCTAATTTGCTTAAGTATTTATCTTTTTGTTGTTGATTACCATAATAGAGTAGAGGCAAGGTGCCAATGCCTGTGTGTGCACCATACGCCACCGAAAAGGAATGTCCGCCACCTAAAACTTCTGTTGCAAGTAGAGATGTTTTAAAGTCAACATTCATGCCGCCAAATTCTTCAGGAAGAGTTAAACTTAGCAAACCTAATTCGGCAGCTTTATCTAATAACGAAGGCACTAAACCTTCTTCCATGGCATCAATTCTATTGAGGTTGGGTGTAATTTCTGTGCGCAAAAAATCTTCGCACATTTGCGCAATCATTTTTTGTTCTTCATTCCATTCTTCAGGAATAAATACACTTTGCGCATCTGTTTTTTTGATTAAAAACTCTCCGCCTTTGATTGGTTTATTACTCATTTTGTTTGTGTTAAAGTGTTATGGTGCTAACGTGTTAGTTTTTCGGGCTGTCATTCTGATGCCGATAATTCGGCAGAAGAATCTCATCTTTTAGAGATATTTCGCTTCGCTCAATATGACAATATATTTTTCACTATTCATTTTTCATTATTTAATCTCTTTGTACATCAAGTAATGCGGGCCAATGATGGGTATTTCGTATTGTTCGCCTTTGGTTTTAAAACCAAGTTTATGATAAAAAGGAACAGCCACTAATCGGGCATCACACCACAATAAATCAATTTTTTTTTCTTGTAAAATAGTTATTGCAAAATCAATTACAAACTTGCCATAACCTTTTCCACGTGTAAGAGGGTCGGTTGCCATAGCTCGCAAACGGTATTGTTTTTTGTGTGGAAATTCTTTGTGTATTTGTTCTAAAAATGTTCCAACGGCAACTATTTTTCCTTCATGCTCAACGCCCACATGAAAGGTAGTTTCTAACTCATCTATATCTAAAGAACATTGGTCAAATGTTTTGTGTGGCCACAAAACTTTATACCTTAATTCGTACGTGTCTTTAGGAGATATGGTTCTAACGTTTACCATATAAATTACAACATCTCAAAAACACCTGCAGCACCTTGGCCTGTTCCTACACACATAGTAACTACACCATACTTTTGTTTTCTGCGTTGCAGTTCGTTCATAATTTGAACAGAAAGTTTAGCACCCGAGCAACCCAGCGGATGCCCTAATGCAATAGCGCCACCGTTTACATTTACAATGTCAGGGTTGATGCCTGTTTCACGAACTACCGCCAACGATTGCGATGCAAACGCTTCATTTAATTCAAACAAATTGATGTCTTGCAAATTAAGTCCAGCGGCTTTAACTGCTTTAGGTATCGCATCTATAGGACCAATGCCCATAATGCGTGGTGGCACACCAACTACCGAATAACTTTTAAGTTGAGCTATTGGTTTTAAATTATGTTTTTTTATAAATGCTTCAGAGCATACCAACACAAATGCAGCACCATCAGATGTTTGCGAAGCGTTACCAGCAGTTACACTTCCTGTGGCAGAAAACACGGGTTTTAATTTTGCCAATGCATCGAGTGTGGTGTCTTTTCTTGGACCTTCATCTGTTGCAACAGTAAAGGAACTTTTTACCAATTTACCTTCATCATTAACATAATTGTAAGGTGTTGTAAATGGTACTATTTCGTTTTTGAATAATTCTTTTTCAATGGCATTGATGGCTTTTTGGTGAGAGTTAAATGCAAATGCGTCTTGGTCTTCACGAGAAACGTTAAACTCTTTAGCTACTTGTTCAGCCGTTAAGCCCATTCCCCAATAATAATCAGGATTTTCAGCACTTACGCCTGCATTAGGCACAATGCGCCAACCACCCATAGGCACGGCACTCATACTTTCGGCACCGCCAGCAATAATGCAATCTGCCATACCTGAATGAATTTTTGCTGAAGCAATGGCAATGGTTTCTAGGCCAGATGAGCAGTAGCGATTTACCGTCATGCCAGGAACTTTATCGGTATGTAAACCAATTAGTGAAATTAAGCGACCCATGTTGAGTCCTTGTTCACCTTCGGGCATAGCGTTGCCCACAATCACATCATCAATTTCTTCTTTATCTATTTGTGGATATTGCGCCATTAAATGTTCAATAACTTTGGCTGCCAAATCATCGGGGCGCACAAAACGAAAACCACCTTTGTTGGCTTTGCCTACTGCTGTTCTATATCCTGCTATTATGTATGCGTTCATTTGTGGGTTGAAAGTTTAAAGTTTATAAAGTTGAAAGTCAAAGGTCATAAAGTCGTAATGTCAAAAATGAAAGACGCTTCGACTCCGCTCAGCGAGCTTTCATTTAATTTCTAAGAATTTTTCCTGATTTTAAAATACTTTCAATGCGTTCTTGTGTTTTGCGTTGCATGCACAATTCTAAAAATACTTTGCGTTCTAAGTCTAATAGGTATTGTTCTGTAACGAGGGTTGGTTCGGACACATCTCCTCCGCACATTACCCATCCTAATTTTTTAGAAATGTGTTGATCGTGTTCTGAAATATAATTACCAGCCAACATAGAGTTAGCTCCTACATTTACCAAGCCCATTAAGCCACTTCCTTGCACTAAAAATTTTTCTGAAATAGGTTGTGTGTATCCTTTTTCATACATCAACAATGCAGAATTTTTGGCGTGTTTTAATTGCAATTCTCGGTTCATAACAATTTCATCAATGCCCCAACGCAAATAACCCAATTCAAAAGCTTCGTATGCAGAAGTAGAAACTTTGGCTTGACCAATGGTTAAAAAACGATTTCTAAAACGGTTGGTTACTACATCACCTTCGGTTAATTCTTCTGAAAGACGTTTGGTAAATTCTTTAGTGCCGCCACCGCCAGGAATTAAGCCCACACCAAATTCCACCAAGCCCATGTATGTTTCTGCGTGAGCAACAACTTTATCAGCATGAAGGCACATTTCGCAACCACCACCAAGCGATAATTTATGAGGAGCAACAACAACAGGAATGCTTGAATAGCGTACACGCATCATCGCATTTTGGAAGGCACGAATGGCGAAATCCAATTCTTCCCAATCTTGCTCAATGGCCATCATAAAGATGAGCCCAACGTTTGCGCCAGCCGAAAAATTTTGTCCTTCG
>CAYVVI010000005.1:0-11373 GCA_964455265.1 uncultured Flavobacteriales bacterium
CCAGAGCCATTAAATTATAACAACATACCGGGTTGTACCTATTGCTTCCCTGAAGTGGCGTCTGTTGGTTATACCGAAAAAGCAGCTAAAGAAGCAGGTTATGACATTAAAGTTGGAAAATTCCCATTCTCTGCATCTGGTAAAGCAAGTGCTGCAGGACATAAAGATGGTTTTGTGAAACTTATTTTTGACGCAAAATACGGTGAATTATTAGGCGGCCACATGATTGGTAGTAACGTTACCGAAATGATTGCAGAAATTGTAGCTGTTCGCAAATTAGAAACCACCGGACACGATTTAATTAAAACCGTTCACCCACACCCAACCTTAAGCGAAGCAGTGATGGAAGCTGCTGCCGCTGCTTATGGTGAAGTGATACATTTGTAATGAGATGTGTCATCCTGAACGGACACTGAGCTTGTCGAAGTGTTGTTTCAGGATCTATCTCGATGAGATTCCGAACCGAGTTCGGAATGACATTTTAAAACTATGAAACACATTTACAACATACTCATTGGTATTGCGCTTGTAACGATGTACTCGTGCAAGGGCAGTACCATTATTGAGAAAGAAATTGTAAACGATAGTTCCTTCGATATTACGTTTAAAATTACTTATATGAGTGATGTTGTAGAAGAGTTTGAGGTAAAATCTAACACCTCAACCACAATAAGTTCTGTAGAGCAATCGGGAGGAAATAAAGATTTGGCAAGTTGCACAGATGATTTTAAAGAAGTGCGCTCGTTTGTATCTTTAGGTCGCTCACTAAATTTTGACCCTACCTTAGATGAGTTTTGGGTAAAAAAAACCGAGCAATTAAAAAAGACGCCTAAGCGCTATAAGCACCGCTGCGTCTTAACTATTGAGGATACGGATATTAATTAGTGTTGATTGTCTATTGATTATTGATTAATAACTAATAACCTATAACTATTTACATCAAAACTACCTTACTACCGCAACACTTCCGTATAGTTGTTGTTTGTTCCCTAAAGCATCCATCGCATCTACTTTATACACATAATTTCCTTGTGGCACAACCTCTCCTTTATAGGTTCCATCCCACCCTTCGTTTAGGTTGTTGGTCATAAAAATCTTTTCACCCCAACGGTTGTAGATTTCAAATACAAAACCTTCTTCTTGTATTTTATGCCCTACCACAAACAATTGGTCGTTAAGCATATCGTTGTTGGGCGTAAATGCACTTGGAATGTAAATGTTAGTTACTGGTTGTACCTCCACTCTAAGCGATTTTTTATCTACACATCCGTACGAATTTTCAACGGCTAATTCAATAGTAAACACGCCTGTTTTTTCAAATATATGTACAGGATTTATTTCTGTACTTGAATAATAGCCATCGCCAAAGTCCCACGTAAAGTTATCGTGACCGTAAGATTTACTGTAAAATTGGATGGTTGGATTGTATTCATCAACTATAAGTGTTGTGGCACTTGGTGATGAATATGGCTGAGGAAACACCACGATTTTTGAATCACCAGTCAAACTATTCGTACATCCATTTTCATCAACTACAGATAATTTAATATTAAACTCTCCAGATTTTGTAAAGGTTATGTAGGGTTCATCTTCTTTAGAAATGGTTCCGTTACCAAATTCCCAGAAGAATTGTTGGATAGTAGATGATTGTGGATATTTTGAAAAATCTACCACAAGAGGAGGACAACCTTGCTCTACAATTTCTGGTAAATAAATTTCTGGCAACTGATTAACGGTTACTGGCAGAGTCATTGAAAAGTGATTGTTACACTTATCTCTTACGTGCACCTCATAATTTGTGGTACTTTGAGGGGTATCTGTAAATGTGCCTAATCCAGTAAATGAGTTGTTCCAAACAACAGTTAATGGGTAGTTATCTCCGCTATAATTGGCAGCAATGATAACTTGTTCACCGAAGCAAATTTCACGTTTTGATTGGCTCATAGCAAAATCAGCAGGATTTAGTGTAGGCACATAAAAACCGTCTGTGTGTACATGCTGACATCCATTAGCATCAGTTACTGTAAGGGTGATATTTTCGGTTTGTTGAGCATAATAATTTCCAAATGAACCTGTCAACATCGGATTGCTCCATTGATAGTTATACCCTGGTGTTCCGCCCACTACGTTAGAATTTACAGACACTACTTGACCTAAGCAAAAGGTATCTTTACTTATAGTGAATGATGAGATAAGTGGGTTTGGTTCTGTAACGGTAATTTGCTCTGCATAGGTACATCCGTTTTGGTCACGAACATCTATTGTGTAGATGCCTGCCACTAAATTTTGCAGAGTAGTTACATTACCATTGTAAGTATAGTTTGTAGAAAAATAGGGTGCTGTTCCGCCATTGGCAGCCGCTGTTATTCCACCACTTATTTCTCCGTAACATCTAACATTTGTTACATCAATATCTAATACAAGTGGGGCTGGTTCAGTAATTATTTCTGGTAGATTGTCTCTACATCCTTTTTCATCTATTACTTCAATATTGTAATTATTTGCCGATAAATTGGGAGAAATTTTTCCTGTTGGAGTAGCATTAATGAAGAGTGCATGTCTTCTGTTTCCTCCACTTGTACTAACTTCTATTAAACCATCATTAAGTTGATAACAACTAACGTTTCTTTTCTCTACTAAGGATATTTGAATTTCTTCTGGTTGATAGATGGTTGCTGTAAGTACTTTTTGACAACCTCCTGCATTGGTAACTCTTACGCTATGGGTACCAGCAGGTAAATTAGTTATCGGATTGTTAGATACACCACCTTGAGAAATCCAACTTATGGTATGCGGGCCATCTGGTCCTAAGTTTACTGTTGCTGTTCCATCATTTGATTGATAACACGTAACATCCGTATAGCTAACACTTGTTTGATTTGAGAAAGTGTACAATGTAAACGTTACTTGATCGTACACGGAAGGACAAATACCGCCTGTGTAATAAGCTTCGACAGTAAGCGTTACCGAACCATTGCTAATCTCTGTTGCAGATGGCGTGTATAAAGGATTAGGAATATTTGCATTTGAGAACGCTCCTGTTCCTCCTGTCCATCTAATGCCATTTAAATTAGTTGAGGCATTAAGTTGAATCGATGATGTTCCTCCAGCACTTGGGTCAACACATAGTGTTTGGTCAGCGCCAGCATTTACAATAGGTGCAACGGTAATTTGATTGATGGTGATGCTACTACTGTGTGAACATCCATAATCATCTACAACAGTTACTGTGTATGTACCTCCAACACTTGCTGTGCGTGGATTTCCATTTACACCATCATTCCAAGTAATGCTTTGATAAGGCAGCACACCTCCAGTAATGTTAGCATCAACGTTTACGCTTGTGGTACCCCAACATAGCGTTGCAGGTGATGAAACAATATTGGTATAAATAGTATTAGGCGATAGAAAAATGGTTACTTGATCGAAAACCGAAGGACACACAGCGTTGAAATACCCTTCTGCTGTAAGTGTAACAGAACCATTGTTTATTTCTGTTGCTGTTGGCGTATAGATAGGATTTAGTGCATTAGTATTTGAAAACGTACCACTTCCACCACTCCAACTTATCCCATCTACCCCGCTAATAGTACCGTTTAGTTGAACTGGTAAATCATCCGAACACACTTTTTGGTCAGTTCCCGCAGTAACTACAGGCGCAATAGTGTTTTCAGTAATCGTTATGTTTTGTGTTATTCCGGGGCATCCTGAAGCATCGGTAATGGTTATGCTATATGTTCCTCCTGAAGTGATATTTATAGAATGATTTAATGAATTGGTATTAGTTACAGTAGCGCCAGTGCTCCATGAAACAGCATAAGGAGCAGAACCTCCAGAAATTGTTGCATTAATAGTTGTGCCAGAAGTTCCGTAACATATTATAGGTGGATTTGCAACTAAATTTACTGCTAGAGTAGCGTTAAAAAATACTCTAACTGTATCGCAAAAAATTAAGGTAGAGCAACCTCCTATTGGACTTCCGCACACTTGGTAATCTACATAAGGAGGAAATACTCCGTTAGCTTGAACAGTAGTAGTAGCGCAAGCACTCGTACAGCTTAAAAAGCCATTGTATGCTCCAGAAGTTCCTGGGTAAATAGAATTCCATGTAATGGTAGAAGTTTCAAAATTTGATGTAGAAATTTGTCCGCTACAACCTTCATTTAAGGTTATTGAGCCACTTACCGTTGGTTCAGAAATAGATCTAATTGTAAACTCGTTGGTGTTTCCTCCAGGTTTGCAAAACGTTAATCGATGAGGACCTACACTAGTTAAACAAACCCCAGTACCTACTTGTGTTTCTGGACCACAACCAACTTGATAAAATAATGCCCCTGGCGGAACCGCACCTGAATATATATCGAATATTACACCTACCGCATCTGGGTGAAGCGTGATAACAAATTCAACACAGTTATCTGATGTAGCGCAACATGTGCCTGCCCTACCAGAATTTGCGCTAATATAAGTTGCCGTTGGAGATGATGTCAAATCAACTACAAAGATTGGAACATCGTTTGTACATTGAGCAACCACTTCTTGGTTGAAGCTTAACGAAGTTAAAGTAAGGAGAGAGAGTAGAATTCGTTTCATAGCTCGTGGGTTTTAAGAACGTTTCTACCCTATCTTACGACTATAAATTTGTTATGGTTGCATAATAGTTTGAAAATTATTTATTGAAAATGAATAATTTGAGAAATAAGATTACATTCAAATTGCTGATACGCTTAGATTACTACATATGTATAAAAACCAAGAGAGCCATTCCCCGTTGGGTGGCTCTCTTGGTACTTGCCTATGAAAAAACTAATTGTTAACCTGATACAAACTTAAAAAACTTTTTTAAAACCAAATAAAAAAACGTTGATTTTTTTTAATTATCACATTTTTGACATATTTAAACCAATATGCTTACCAGTGTAACACGAATTATGTTGCTCTTTTTCTTTATTGATAAGCCCATCCCTATTTTTCGTTTATCAGAAAATAATTGATTTTGTTTAATTAGTGTTTCAAGTTCATTTGCAATGCTATCCAAATTAAATTCATTCATGTCTTTTTCTAAAACTACTGTATATGTGTATTTCGCTTTTGTAAATAATCCAAGAAATCCTCCCGTTTCATGTTCTTCATTACTCGACATTAACACAGAACCGTCATTGATTGTACTGAATTTTTTATTCAACACTTTTTGGCTAAGTAAATACGCTTCGTCATTTAGTTTTGAATTCACTTTTAACTTAAATTCCAAAGATTGTGTGATGCCTGAATGAATCTTTTTAGATAATTCATCCTTTGTTTTTGCTAAGTTAATTTTAGGTGCTTTTGCATAATTTACAATGGTTTGCTGTTTCTTTGAGTTGCTTTTATTATCCTCCTTTTTTTGTTGAGCATATAAACGAATTTCTTCTTGTGGCTGAGGACACTCATTGCATGAAGCAAATAAATCGGTGCCCCACACCTTATCGTTGTAAATTATAAATGCTGTCCCGTGCATACCATGCGATTTACTAAGCATGTTGGTATTATGTCCTGATGAATTTTTCCACTGCTCAAATGATTGACGCGCGATATTTTTTGCAATAGCATTTATTGTGTTTCCATAATTACTATAATTATATAAAGCATTTTCACCAGACCAACTAAAAGCTGCACTTCCGCCAGAGGAATAATCGTATCTATCTCCTGGATCTTTTCCTGTGAAATGAGTTGTTTTTGGCGTTTGATGATGGGATAATTTTTCAGCACTTGACATCCACACACAATGATTTCTTGAAGCTATCCAAAGTGTTTCGTTCCACACAACAGAATCTAGTTTTTTACTTAATCTATAAGTATTAAGTAATTTATGAAATTCAATAGCAGAGAGTCTTTCAATTGAAGCAATCGAATCGCTTTTAGATGTATTAATTAGATGTTCATAATCATAAACGCTATGAACTTGTGCGCGTGATGCATTAAACAGAACACTTAATACAAAAGTGCCTACAACTAACCTTGCCTTTTTCATGTGGAGTAGATTTAAGGGTTAGGTAGTGTGTATGCATAAATTAGAATTTGGATAATTAAACGCTGAACCTAAATTTTAGGTTTCGTAATTTTATTAACAAAAAAAAGAGCGAGAAAATTCTCGCTCTTTTAAATTCATTTTAATCTTTAATTGGCGGAGCTCCTATAGTTTTTAACTTACTTTCTGCAGATGAAATTTTTATTTCTAAAGCACTCAACTCTTGTTTAATTTGCTCGTAAAGTTTTACGGCATTATCATAGCATTTTTGGTGCGTAGGCGTTGGTCCATAAGTAGAAGAAGATGTACCAGAACTTGCCACGCCTAAATAATTTCTAACGGTTGGATAGTCGTTCTTTTCTCCTACTTGACGTCTTGCTTCGCTGCCGTTTAATTTAAGGTTTAAGTCTAACAAATTTTGGCGAAGCACTAAAAGTTCGCTATTTAAAGCATCGTCAGATTTATCAGCACGCTCGTATGCTTTCAGCATCCTATTTACTTTTTCTTGTGCGTCATTTACTTGCATAGAAATCATAGAAACATTGGCGTACATCACTTGAAGATTTTGCCAAAATGCTGCCACTTTTTCGTAAGAAGCACCTTGCAGATGTCCTTTTCTAAGTGGCACTATTTCTACATTTACTTTTTCAGAAATGGTAGAATACACACCATCTATTTGTTTGAATAATTGAGCCGTGTAAATACCTGGAGCAACCATTGCACCACCTCTATTTCTTTCGTTATTTCCAGAGGTAATCACGCTTGAGGGTGCTGATTTTAAATCCCACGCAACACGATTAAATCCTTTACTATTAGTGGCCTCTACTCTATTTACAATGGTTCCGTTGGCGTCTGTAATTATCAACCATACTTTGGGTTTTAATTTTTGATTTTCTTTTTCTACTACGTCCCATCCTGGAAATTCTATCGCACTATTTTGCTTTATTTTTTCTTTCTCTTCTTTTTTTCTTTCAGAAGATTTTGTGCTGTAACTCTCTTTTAAAAAGTAAGTAAATTCAGCACCAAATGGAGGATTGTCTGCAATAAAATATTGATCGCCTTGCGAGGCCTTGCCATCATCACCTAGTGGACTTTGTGGAAAATACCAATACGCTTTGCGTGGCTGATACAATTCTGCTTCTCTATCTAAAGTTTCTTTGCTTAAACTTCTTAACGATGAATAATCATCCAAGATGTAAAAACCTCTACCGAAGGTTGCCAACACTAAGTCGTTTTCACGTTTTTGAATGGCTAAATCTCTTACAGAAATATTGGGCATACCGCCTTTTAATTGTGTCCAATTTTTACCAGCATCAATGGAAAAATATACTCCAAACTCTGTTCCTAAAAACAGCAAGTCTTTTGCTACATGGTCTTGCACAACACGCCACAAAAGCGTTTTATCGGGTAAGTTGTTTACTAAGCTTATCCATGTTTTACCTCTATCAGTACTCTTGTAGATATACGGTTTAAAATCGCCATACTTGTGGTTGTCAAACACAGCATACACGGTATTTACATCAAATAAATCGGCTTTGATATCGTTGACAAAAGCAGTTGTTGGTAAACCTGCAATTTTTGAAAAATCTACTTTGCGCCAATTAGCACCGCCATCATCGGTAACTTGAATTAAGCCATCATCGGTACCCGCATAAATTAAACCTGCTTGTAAAGGAGATTCTGCTAGAGAGGTAATGGTGCTGTAGTTAGACATAGCATAAATATCCCAAGGATTGTCCCAACTTTGTGTTTTGCCAAAAAATGGTGTAGTAATACGCTCAATGTTTTTGGTTAAATCTTCAGAAATTGCCGTCCAAGAGTCACCACGATCGGTAGATTTCCAAACGCGTTGCGAAGCAAAATATAAATGTGTTGGATCGTGCGGACTTACCAAAATAGGTGCATCCCAGTTGTAACGTTCTGTTTTTTCACCCAAGTCGGGTTGAGGTTGGATGTACACATTTTCGCCTGTGGTTCGGTCGTGGCGGGTTAGGTTCCCTTGTTGCCATTGTGCATAAACAATGTTTGGATTGTCTGGCTCTGTGGCTGGTTGGTGCCCATCTCCACCCAACACTACAAACCAATCGGAGTTTTGGATACCGTTTACATTTTCGGTGCGTGATGGACCACCTTGCGAGTTATTATCTTGCGTACCACCAAATACATTGTAAAATGGTTCGGCATCATCTACCGCTACTTTGTAAAATTGTGTTACGGGTAAATTATCAATAAACTTCCATGTTTTGGTTTTATCGAAAGATTCGTACAAACCACCATCGCAGCCCACTAATAGATAATTGGGATCGTCTTTTTTAAAGGCTATGGCGTGGTTATCTACGTGCTTATTATTTTCATTCATTCGGTAAAATGTTTTACCGCCATCGTCAGAAATTTGCATATAATTATCAACCAAATACAAACGCTCAAAGTGGTGCGGGCAGGGATACAACTCTTGGTAATAGTGCGGACCTGTTCCTCCAGCTACGGCATCAGACATTTTTTTCCAACTAGAACCTCTATCATCGCTACGATATACGCCACCCGTTCTTCGGTCTAATTCAATAGCTGCATAAATGATATCGGGTTGTTGAGGAGATATTGCCAAACCAATTTTACCCATGTTGCTTGTAGGTAAACCACTTGTCAATTTTTCCCAAGTTTCACCACCATCGTACGAACGATAAATGGCTGTGCCTGGTCCTCCGCCCATATAACCAGCTACCGTGCGCTGACGCTGCCAAGTAGCTGCATACAATAAATTGGGGTTGCGAGGGTCTATTAGTAAATCGGTAGCACCTACCCATTCGTCATCACCTAAGGTACGCTTCCATGTTTTACCTGCATCGGTTGTTTTATACACACCACGCTCACCGCCTTTACTCCACAGTGGGCCTTGCGATGCCACCCACACAATGTTTGAATTGGTAGGATGCACTATAATTTTAGAAATGTGCTCAGATGTTTTTAAGCCCATATTTTTCCAAGAATTTCCTCCATCATCACTTCTGTAAACGCCATCACCATAGGCCATGTGTCTTCCACCAACGTTTTCACCAGTACCTACCCACAATACGTTTGGATTTTGAGGGTCTAACGTGATGCAGCCAATGGAATAGCTTTTTTGTCCATCAAAAATAGATGTCCAAGTAGTGCCAGCGTTTTCTGTTTTCCAAACGCCACCAGAACCAATGGTAACATACCATGTGTTTTCGTTATCGGGGTGAATGACAATATCTGAAATTCTGCCCGACATAAAAGCGGGGCCAATGCTGCGGAATTTTAGTCCGTTAAGAATGTCTGACTTAAACGTCTCTTTAGTTGCAGGTGATTTTTGCGCATAAAAACCGCTAGTACAAAACACAAATAGGGCTGTTAAAGCGATTAAAGAATACTTTTTAAACATAGTGATTGAATTTGGCAACAATATAGAAAACTTTATGAAAAACTCGAAAGTATATTTAAGACATAATCGGCAATTCTATTAAAACATTCTGGAAATTGTATAATATGTTAATGAGGGTTGCTAATTAAAAGATGTTGTTCTATATTTGCACCCCTAAAATTGTACCTAAATAAAAACAACACATAATGCAAAACAGAACCGCAATTTGGATTTTTACCGTACTATTATCGTTAGCTTGTCTTTACAGACTGTCATTTACGTGGGTGGTAAGTACTGTTGAAAATGATGCAGCAGAGAGAGCATCTAAAAGAGTTAAAATGGCATTAACCGATGGGTTTGTGACTATTGGAACGGATACTATTGACATTAAAACGGGCATAGGAAAAGAAACTGCAGAAAGTTTTTTTACTAAAAAGTTTTTAATTGATACTTCTGATAAAGCCGTGTATCCTTTACTTGGATTTACTTATCAAGAATGTAAAGACAAACAAATAAACCTTGGATTAGACCTTCAAGGTGGTATGAGTGTTACGCTTGAGGTTTCTGTACCAGAATTAATAAAAAGTATGGCAGGAAATCCTCGCCAACCATCATTCACAAAACCTTTTGAGGCAGCACTTTCTGAATACCAAGCTAATGGTGGTGATTTTATAGACATCTTCTCTTCTAAGTTTAATGAAATGAGCAAGGGGGCTAGCTTAGCTAAGTTCTTTAATAGATACAACAAACAACTCTTCCCTATTGATTTATCAAACGATGCAGTTGTTGCTAAGTTGAAAGAGCAAGCTGCTGGTGCGATTGACCAAACTGAACAAGTAATCAATACACGTATTAACAAGTTTGGTGTGAATCAACCAACCATACAAAAACAAGCAGCTACTGGCCGCTTACACATTGAATTACCTGGTGTAAAAGAAGAAAAACGTGTAAGAAGCTTACTTCAAAGTACTGCCAACCTTGAGTTCTGGGAAACCTATGGCTTTAATGACTTTGCGCCTGCTTTACAAGAAATAAATGATTATTTGAAAAAAGGCGTTGCCGTTGCTGAGGTGAGTTTAGACGATACAACTTCTACATCTACCGAAGTGGTTTTAGATAGCACTAGTGTGTCTTCTACTCAAGTAAAAGATTCTTCTTCTATCGATGATTTATTAGGTGATGATAAAGCTTCTGCAAATGACTCAACGTCTTTAGACAATACCGCAAAAGAAAACCCATGGTTTTATTATGTTGTTCCAACAGGGCAAAGTGCGGTTGACCCAATTATAGGTAGTGTTAAATTAAGCGATACAGCTATTGTAAATGCTTATTTACGTGACGAGCGTATATTGCAATTTTTCCCTAAAAACTTAGTGCCGATGTGGTCAGCTAAACCGCGCTTAAATAAAGACGGGAAACCTGCTGATTTTATTGAACTATATGCTATTAAGAAAACATATGATGACATTCCTCGCCTTAACGGTGAGGCCATTTCAGGAGCTAGTCAAGAGCTACATCCTGTAACTGGTGTTGTTCAAGTTTCTTTGATTTTCAAACCCGATGCAGCAGTAGAATGGGGTAATTGGACTACAGAACGTGTAAATGACTTTATTGCCATAACAATGGATGATTTAGTATTTACATGTCCTATCATTAATGAGCCAATTATGAATGGTAACTGCTCTATTTCAGGGTCGTTTACTATGCAAGAGGCAGAAGATGTTGCAACAGTGTTAAGAGCTGGTTCATTACCTGCTCCTGCAAAAATTGTAGATGAATCAATTGTTGGACCTACGTTAGGAAAAGACAACATCACCAAAGGACTTTACTCTTTCTTAATAGCTATTTTATTAGTGTTGGTTTACATGGCGCTTTACTATGCAAAGGGTGGCTTGGTTGCTAACATTGCGTTAATTGCTAACATCTTCTTTATAATAGGTACCCTTGCCTCTTTAGGAGCTGCACTTACACTACCTGGTATTGC
>CAYVVI010000005.1:11473-28586 GCA_964455265.1 uncultured Flavobacteriales bacterium
TAAATAGTAAAATCGATTTCATCTCTAAACGTAAAATATACTATGCTATCTCTTCATTAATCATTATTGGTGGTTTAGCTTCGTTATTTACAAAAGGTTTAGATAAGAGTATTGAGTTTACAGGAGGTAGAGCTTACAAGGTAGAGTTTGAAAAACCAATAACTGTAAACGAAGTAAAAACTGCACTAACTAAATCTTTTGATGGAATTGCTCCTGAAGTAAAAACCATCTCTAACAACTATACGGTTGAGGTTAAAACAAAATATTTATACAACGACCAAAACACGGATGCTAACGATAAAGTGGATTCAAAATTAAAAGAAGGTTTAGCTTCATTTGGCCAGTTTAGTGTTCTTGACCAACGTCAAGTTGACTCTTCAGTATCATCTACTTTAATTACATCATCAGTTTTGGCAATTGTATTTTCATTATTAATCATATTCGCATACATCGCTTTCCGATTTAGAAAATGGCAATATGGTGTATCTGCATTGTTAGCACTATTCCATGACGTGTTAATCATCCTTGGTTTGTTCTCTATTTTCTGGGGTGTGCTTCCATTCTCTTTAGAAGTTGACCAAGCATTTATAGCAGCCATCCTTACAGTAGTTGGTTACTCTATTAACGATACCGTAATTGTATTTGACAGAATACGTGAATACCTAGCTGAACACAAAAAATCGGATACAAAGAAAACAGTAAACCTTGCACTAAACGGAACGTTAAGCCGTACAATAAATACCTCATTAACTACATTTGTGGTAATCTTAATTATTTTCCTATTTGGTGGAGAAAGTAT
The DNA here is from genome assembly GCA_964455265.1 of uncultured Flavobacteriales bacterium. Classification (GTDB taxonomy): domain Bacteria; phylum Bacteroidota; class Bacteroidia; order Flavobacteriales_D; family Parvicellaceae; genus JBKHVV01. The sequence continues at coordinate 12,273 of CAYVVI010000005.1, forward strand.
TAAAGGTTTCTCTTTTGCATTACTTATAGGTGTTTTAGTTGGAACCTACTCATCGTTGTTTATCGCTTCGCCACTAGTTGTGGATTTATCTAAAGATAAAAATAATGACAAAAAATAATACTATTTAAACTTCTATTATAAAAAGCCCCGACCTACATCGGGGCTTTTTATTACCTTTGAAAAAAATATAAAAATGTTATTGTTTTTAGGACTTGGTTTTGGAGAGTTATTAGTGGTGTTCTTTTTTGTGCTACTTTTTTTTGGCGCAGATAGCATTCCGAAAATTGCAAGAACATTAGGGCGAGGCATACGTCAGATGAAAGATGCGACCCAAGAAATTCAAGAAGAAATTAAAAAATCATCATCAGGAATTACGGATGAAATAAAGAAATCAACCACTGGATTTACAGATGAAATAAATAAGGTTGAATCTGACGTTAAAAAAACTCTAGACCAATAATGTTCATAGATATTCTTTTGCTTGTAGTTGGTTTAGCCGTGTTGGTTGCCGGAGCAGAGTTTTTAGTGCGCGGAAGTGTTTCTATTGCTTCAAAATTTTCTATCTCTCCCCTTGTTATAGGCATGACCATTGTTGCCTTTGGTACCTCAGCACCAGAATTAATAGTTAGCGTAAAAGCTGCTCTAATTGGTTCTTCTGATATTGCTATTGGAAATGTAGTTGGCTCAAACATAGCCAACATTGCACTTATTTTAGGTATTACAGCTTTAATATTTCCAATAGCTATCGATAAGCAATCAATAAACGTAGATTGGCCCATGATGATTTTTGCTTCTGGTTTATTTTATCTTTTTATGTTAGATGGTAACATTGCTAGATGGGAAGGTGTAATCTTATTCTTAGCACTTGTATCATTTACAATTTGGCTTATAAATAATTCTAAAAAGAAGAACAAAGATTTAGAGAAGGATGAAAATAAAGAAAAAGTAAACCTAACTAAAGCATCTTTATTTATTGCAATTGGACTGATTGGTTTATATTTTGGAGCAGATTGGTTTATAATAAGTTCCGTAAACATAGCGCAAGAGTTGGGTATGAGTCAGCATATTATAGGAGTAACTGTAGTAGCATTTGGCACCTCCGTTCCAGAGCTGGTTACTTCTGCCGTAGCCGCTTTTAGAAAACAAGACGATATTTCAATTGGTAATCTAATCGGGTCAAACATCTTTAACATACTTGGTGTTATTGGTTTGTCAGGAATAATACAACCTATTTCAGTTTCTGAAGTTGTTTTAAACTTTGATATTTTTTGGGTGATTGGTGTTGCCATTGCATTATTTCCATTAATGCGCTTCGGACAAAAAATCACAAGAATAAAAGGCCTCTTTCTTTTACTAATTTATATTGCTTATGTGGCGATATTGCTAATTCATTAAATTTGCAATCTATCGGGATGTAGCTCAGTTGGTAGAGTACGCGTCTGGGGGGCGCGGGGTCGTGCTGACTTTCTGTCAGCATCATTCCATATAAAAGAAAAAAGTATGTATAGTGTTTACATAATTTATAGTGATAAACTGAATAAGTACTATATAGGTCAAACGTTTGATTTCTCTCAAAGAATCAAAAGACATAATCATGGAAAAGTTTTATCCACAAAAAATACCGATGATTGGAAGTTAATTTGGAAAACAGAAGTAAATTCGCGTTCTGAAGCGTTAATTCTTGAAAAAAAGATAAAAAATAAAGGTGCAAAAAGATTTTTAATAAGTATCGGGATGTAGCTCAGTTGGTAGAGTACGCGTCTGGGGGGCGCGGGGTCGCTGGTTCAAGTCCAGTCATTCCGACAAAATCTCAAAAATTATTCCACAAAAAAGCCCCGAGTGTTAACTTCGGGGCTTTTTTTATTTATTAAAACTTAAACTAATCTACTTAATAAATTTGAAATTCTTACCTGGGTAGTATGCTTGGCTACCTAATTGCTCTTCAATACGCAATAATTGATTGTACTTAGCCATACGGTCTGAGCGTGATGCAGAACCAGTTTTTATTTGACCTGTACCCAATGCAACAGCTAAATCAGCAATGGTATAATCTTCTGTTTCTCCAGAGCGGTGACTCATTACTGAGGTGTACTTATTGCGGTGCGCCATGTCTACTGCTTCAATAGTTTCGGTAAGTGAACCAATTTGATTTACTTTAACCAAAATAGAATTGGCTGTGTTGTTATCAATTCCTTGTTTTAAACGTTTGGTGTTGGTTACAAACAAATCGTCACCTACTAACTGACATTTACTTCCAATGGCATCTGTAAGTTCTTTCCATCCATCCCAATCGTCTTCAGCTAAACCATCTTCAATAGAAATGATAGGATATTTGTTAGCCCATTCTTTCCAGAAGCTAACCATTTCAGATGAGGTACGCTCCTCCCCTGTTGATTCAAACACATATTTACCATTTTTAAAAAACTCTGAAGATGCTGCATCTAAAGCAATCCACATATCTTCACCTGGTTTGTAGCCAGCTTTTTCAATCGCTTGTAATACCACTTCAATGGCTTCTTCGTTTGATGATAAGTTAGGTGCAAAACCTCCTTCATCACCCACATTGGTTGACATACCTTTTGCTTTAAGCACACTTTTTAAATGGTGAAACACTTCTGTGCCCATACGTAAACCCTCACTAAATGACTTAGCGCCAAAGGGCATTACCATAAATTCTTGAATGTCTATTTTATTATCAGCGTGAGAACCACCATTTAAAATGTTCATCATTGGTACGGGCAATGTGTTGGCGTTAACACCTCCAATGTAACGGTACAATGGCTGATTCAACTCAGAAGCTGCTGCTTTTGCTACGGCTAATGATACACCTAAAATAGCATTAGCACCCAATGCGCTTTTATTTTCTGAATTATCTAAACGCAACATCGCACGATCAATATCGCTTTGATCGAAAATGTGAAGTCCGTTTAGTTCTTCGTTGATGATGGTATTTACATTGTTTACAGCTTTGTAAACACTCTTGCCTAAAAACAATCCTTTATCATTGTCTCTAATTTCTACTGCTTCGTGAACACCAGTAGAAGCGCCAGAAGGAACTGCTGCACGGCCAAAGCCGCCTTGATCTGTGTACACATCTACTTCTACTGTTGGATTACCTCTTGAATCGAGGATTTGTCTCGCGTGAATTTTAGCTATATAGCCCATACGTTATACAAGTTGTTTTTGGTGGATTTTTATGTTTTCTACAAATTGATCGAATAAATAACGAGAATCGTGCGGACCAGGTGATGCTTCAGGATGGTACTGCACCGAAAAGGCCTTACGGTCTTTTAAAGCAATGCCTGCAAGGGTGTTATCGTTTAAGTGAATGTGTGTGATTTCTATGTTAGGATGCTGTTTTGCTTGCTCCATATTTACCACAAAACCGTGGTTTTGTGAAGTAATTTCTCCTTTACCGGTAATAAGATTTTTTATCGGGTGGTTGATGCCCCTGTGGCCATTGTGCATTTTTTCGGTGCTTAGTCCTTGACTTAGCGCCAACAATTGGTGACCTAAACAAATACCAAACAATGGAAGTTTTGTATCTACCAGTTGTTTAATAACTTCGATACTTTGCATTAGTGGCTCTGGGTCGCCAGGTCCATTAGAAAGCATAATGCCATCGGGTGAAAAACGCATTATTTCATCAAAAGTAGCATTGTACGGAAATACTTTTACAAAGCATCCTCTATCGGCAAGGCAACGCACAATGTTTTTCTTTACTCCGTAATCTAAAAGGGCTACTTTATACACAGCGTTGCTATCTCCTACTTCGTAAGGTGTGGTAGTAGATACTTTAGACGCCAACTCCAATCCCTTCATGGAAGGCACTTTCGTTAAACGACTTTTTAACTCTTCTACACTTAATCCTTCTGAAGATATGATAGCATTTTGTGCTCCGTTGTCTCTAATATGGCGTACCAAAGCGCGTGTATCAATATCGGAAATACCTACAATATGGTTTTGTTCAAAATAGGTTTGCAACCAATCTACCTCACCGTAGCGCGAGAAAGTTTCAGAAAACCGTTTACAAATAAGTCCTGATATTTTTACAGAATCAGACTCTACTTCTAGCTTATGCACACCATAATTACCAATGTGAGGTGATGCCATTACCAAAAGTTGCCCAAAGTACGATGGGTCTGTAAAAATTTCTTGATAACCCGTCATACCTGTATTAAAGGCAATTTCGCCAGTGGTAGTACCTATTAAACCTATAGATTTTCCCTGAAACAGAGTGCCGTCTTCAAGAAGTAATAAGCAAGGTCTTGCGTCTCTTTTGTTCATGGTGCAAAAATAATGGTATGGTTGGATTGTTCGCTAAAAAACTGTTGGAGGTTTTAAACATTAAAAGATATTTTTCAAAAAAGTGGCAACTAAAAATAAGCAAACAACAAATTAACTATTTTGTATATTTGGTGAAAGGAATTGAAAAAACAGATCTTGATAGTAGAAACAAAAAACACCCCTTTATGGCGCCAATCCAACCAATATGGGGTAGATTGCCGAAACCTTATGGCGGATATATACTATTTAGCGGTCAGCTTAAAAAACAAAACAATGACAGGCAAAAGCTTAATTAAACAAATCAGAAAACCAACTAAAGACAATCCTCTAAGAATACTTATGAGTTCTTGCTTGACAGGATTGAAATGCGGTTTTGACGGTAGCTCTTACGGAGAATATCCAAGTGCTTTAAAACTTATGCAGTATGACACCGTGAAAATTGTAAGATTTTGCCCTGAAGAATTTTCCTTTGGGACACCGAGAGAAATGTGTGACATTCACGGTGGAAATGGCTTGGATGTTCTTAATGGAAACGCTAAAGTCTTAACAGAATCGGGAATAGATTGGACCGAAGGTATGATTAGGGCATCTGAAAAAATGCTTGAAATTGCAATTAAGGAAAAAGTTGAGATTGCTATAATGATGGACACGAGTGCATCTTGTGGCAGTCAAGTTATTTATGACGGAAATAGATTCAGTGAAAACAAGAAATACCAAATTGGTATGGGAGTTTGCGCAGCACAATTAAAAAGAAATGGATTTATAGTGATTAGTCAAAGAGATTTCGCTTCTTTAGAAGTTTTATATTCTGAAATTGACGACATACACCAAATTGACAAACAAAAGGTTGACCATCATAAGACCGAATGGTACAAAAACTACTTTGGAAAATAAAAGCCGAACCGCTAACAGCACTTACCCAAAAGTGCGGTTCAGTACTCCGCAGACAGTTTTGTGGTTAATCAAAGTTTGGTTCTCCGCATCAACATTTGAGGTGAAAATCGCCACCTTCGCCAAGCCCGAAAACGTTAACACACCCCTAACCCCTCTCAAGAGGGGAATTACTCACACACCAAGTGCATATCCTCACGCACAGCGTGAGCGCTATTTTTCGGTGGTTAAGCACTCCTTTAAATTAAAAAAGGCACTTCTAATCTACTAGTAAACTAATGAACTAGTAAACCAATAACTTAACTCCCATCTAAAGAAGTTATGCACAAAACGGGTCATTTTAGAGTGAATTTTTGTAATTTTCGGCCCTAATTCCAAAACCATGAATACAGAAAAAATATTTCTAGATTTTGAACAACCCATTGAGGATTTGTATAATCAGCTATCTAAAATAAAGGAACTTGAAGCTAAAGGAGATGTTGATGTTACTAAAACAATAAAAGATATTGAAAAGAAAATAGTTGAAGAAACTAAAAAAATATATTCCAACTTAACCCCTTGGCAGCGCGTACAAGTGTCACGTCACCCAAGCCGTCCTTACACGTTAGAATACATCAACGCCCTTACTGGCGGAGATTTTATTGAACTTCATGGAGATAGAGGGGTAAAAGACGATAAAGCCATGGTAGGTGGTTTTGGAACATTTAATGGTCAAACCGTAATGTTTATTGGCCAACAAAAAGGCATCAACACCAAAATGCGTAAGTACCGCAACTTTGGAATGCCCAACCCAGAGGGCTACAGAAAAGCATTGCGCCTAATGAAATTGGCCGAAAAATTTAACAAACCTATCGTAACGTTTATTGATACCCCTGGTGCCTACCCTGGTTTAGAAGCCGAAGAACGTGGACAGGGCGAAGCGATTGCTCGAAATTTATATGAAATGATGCTCTTAAAAGTTCCTGTAATTTGTATTATTATTGGCGAAGGAGCTTCTGGTGGCGCATTAGGAATTGGTATTGGAGACAAAGTTGTAATGCTTGAAAACACATGGTATTCAGTAATTTCTCCAGAATCATGCTCATCTATATTATGGAGAAGCTGGGACTACAAGCAACAAGCTGCCGAAGCCCTAAAGCTTACGCCTGTTGATATGAAGAAAAACAAATTAATTGACGACATCATTAAAGAACCTGTTGGTGGAGCGCAAAACAACAGAGAAGAAATGTTTGAAATTATACGAAAAGAACTAAAAAAATACCTCACCGAATTGAATGCCCTAAAACCACAAAAACGCATTGACGAACGAATAGAAAAATTCACCTCAATGGGCGTTATAAACGAATAATTTGAAAGGTCGCTTAGGCGGCCTTTTTATTTAAATTGTAACTTTTTTACACACTTGCCATTATTTTAGGAACAGTTTTTGAAACAAGCACCAAAAAAATCAGATGAACACGCTTAAAACATATTTACTTCTTCTAGCTACACTACCCTTTGGTATTAATGCCCAAATTAAAGATTTTATCCCTAAAAAAGAGAAAGTAGTAACCTACTGGGATAAGGACAGCACCCAAAAACGTTCAGAAGGATACATCAATACCGCTTCATTTTCTGCCGTAGGCGCAAAAGATGGCGTGTGGACTTTTTGGTATAAAAACGGAAAAAAAGAAGAGGTTGCTAATTACTCAAGAGGTAAACTAAGCGGTAGAGTTACCAAATATTACGACAATGGTAAAACCATGTTTGATGGCTTTTTCAAAAATGACCTTCAAGACAGCATCTTTGAATCTTATTATCCAAACGGAAAATTAGCAGAAAAAGGAAATTTCACCTTGGGTAAAGCAGCAGGAAAATGGCTTTATAATTACGAAAACGGCCAACAAATGATGGAGACAGAGTACAAAGCCAACGACACTGTAGAATATATCATTAATTACTGGCAAGAAGATGGCAAGCAAACCATCACCTCAGGAAATGGAGCCATGGCAAGCTATTATTCAACCGGAAAACCTAAGGAAGTATATAACTATACCAATGGTTTAAAGCATGGTGATTTTATAGAATATACCCCAAGCGGAGGTAAAAAAGTGGAAGGAAGCTATCTAAACAATAAAAAAGAAGGAAAATGGGTAGTGTATTTCTTCACTTCAGACCAAGTATACAATACTGTACACTATAAAAATGATGAAAAGGATGGCGAATTTGTTCAGTATTATTCTACTGGAGAGGTAAACATAAAAGGATTTTACACGCTAGGTAAAAAAACAGGAGAATGGAATTGGTATTACCCTGAAGGTGCACCAGATGTTTTAGGTCACTTTGAAAACGGCTTAGAAGAAGGTGAATGGAAATCGTGGTTTCCTAACGGAAAACCATCCTACGAAGGATTTTTTAGCAAAGGATTAAAAAGTGGGCTTTGGACTTTCTACTATCAAACTGGCGAAAAATGGAAACAAGGCGAATATTTAGAGGACCAACGTAATGGTGTGTGGAATGTTTGGTTTGAAAACGGTAAACTATCTCACCAAGGTCCTTACAAAAATGATAAAGAAGATGGTTCGTGGAAATCGTGGTACGAAATAGGAAAGATTAAAGATGAAGGTTCATTTTCTCAAGGAAAAATGCACGGCAGCTGGAAAGGTTACTGGCCTGATGGCAAACAAAGCTATCAAGGAGAATATCAAAATGACTTAAAAATAAACGCTTGGACGTATTGGTTTTCCAACGGAAAACTAAACGAAACTGGAAGCTACTCTATTATTACCAAAAAAGGAATGGAACTCGAAGTAAAGCAAAGTGTTAAAAACGGTTTATGGACAACATATAGCGAAGCAGATGGCAAGCGCACCCATGAAGAATCTTATAAAAATGGCGAAAAAAATGGCCTCTGGAAATATTATTACCCTGGTGGTGCTGTGGTATCTAACGAAATGACCTACAAAAACAACATGCTAGATGGGCGCAGCGCAAGCTATACGCGCAAAGGAAGAATAGAAAACGAAATTTATTATAAAGAAAACGGAAAGCATGGCGACTTTAAAGTGTTCAACGATAAAGGCGAAGTATCCGTTCATCATGTATATGAAAATGGCGTAAAAGTGAAGGATGTAGTGAATAATGTTGACTATAAAAAACAAGCGAAGCAAAAAGCAAAAGACGATAAAAAGAAAAAAACTGGTGGAAAAACAAAATAATTCTCTATATTTGTACCATCAAATTTTTAGAAAAAGTAAGCTTAGAGGGGACAAAAGTCCCCTCTTTTATTGAACAATGATATCTAAAAGTCGCATAATAGAACTTGCTCAAGAGCGCATAGACGAGCTAAACAACGGCACTTTTTTGGTGGATGTAACAGTAAGTCCAGGCAATAAAATTAGTGTTGAGATAGACAACATAAGCACAGGAGTGGCTATAAACGATTGCGTATCGGTAAGCAGAAACATAGAGCACAATTTAGATAGAGAGACAGAAGATTTTGAACTAGAAGTGAGTTCTCCAGGACTTAGCAAACCTTTTAAAGTGATACAACAGTATCATAAAAATATAGGCAGAGAAGTAAAAATCGTCCTCACTCCTATTGGCTCAAAGGAAGGCGTTTTAAAAGCCGTATCAGAAAGCGGCATTGAGGTTGAAACCTCAGAAAAAGTAAAAGTAGAAGGCAAAAAAAAGAAAGAATTAGTAGTAAAAACAGAACATATACCCTTTAACCAAATAAAAGAAACAAAAGTTATCATATCATTTAAATAAACAAAAAATGGATAGTTTAAATCTAATCGAATCATTTTCAGAATTCAAAGAATTCAAAAACATTGACAGAGTAACAATGATGAGAATTCTAGAGGACGTTTTCCGTGCCACACTTCGTAAAAAATACGGAACTGACGAGCACATCGACATTATTATAAATGTGGATAAAGGAGACCTTGAAATTTGGGTGAACAAAGAAATTGTAAAAGACGATGAGCTAGAAGACGAGAATACGCAAATTTCATTGTCTGATGCTAAAATAATTGACCCAGACTTTGAAGTAGGTGAAGAAGTTTCTGAAGAAATAAAAATATTAGACTTCGGTCGTAGAAGCGTATTAGCGCTTCGCCAAAACTTAGCTGCTAAAATTTTAGAATTAGAAAAAGATAGCGTTTATAAGGCCTACAAAGACCGTATTGGTGAAATCATCACAGGAGAAGTGTATCAAATTTGGAAAAAAGAAATTCTTGTTTTAGATGACGAAGGCAACGAACTTATTTTGCCAAAATCTGAGCAAATACCTACCGATTACTTCAAAAAAGGCGACAGCATTAGAGCCGTTGTTTACAAAGTAGATATGCGCAACAACACACCAGCAATTATCCTTTCGCGCAATGCCCCTGAATTCTTAGAAAGATTGTTTGAATTAGAAGTACCTGAAATTTTTGACGGACTTATTACCATTAAGAAAATTGTTCGCGAACCAGGAGAAAGAGCTAAAGTAGCGGTTGAATCTTATGATGACAGAATTGACCCAGTAGGTGCTTGTGTTGGTATGAAAGGTTCAAGAATTCACGGTATTGTTCGTGAGTTACGCAATGAAAATATAGACGTAATAAACTGGACCAACAACCTACAACTTTTAGTGTCAAGATCACTAAGCCCTGCTAAAGTTTCTTCTATGAATGTAATAGAAGAGCAAGGCAGAATAGAAGTTTATTTAAAACCAGACCAAGTATCTTTAGCTATTGGAAAAGGCGGACACAACATTAAACTAGCAGGCAAACTGGTTGGATACGATTTAGATGTTTACAGAGAAGACGCAGAAGATGTAGATGATGTGGATTTAGATGAATTCGCAGATGAAATTGACAGCTGGATTATTGATGAGCTTAAAGCCATCGGTTGCGATTCTGCTAAGAGCGTACTTAATTTAACCAACGAAGAATTAGTAAAACGTACAGACTTAGAAGAAGAAACCGTTTCTGAAATTAGAAAAATCTTACAATCAGAATTCGAATAATAAAACGCTTCGCCAATTGCCAAGAAACTAATGAACTAATGAACTAAATTACCATCGAATAATATGTCAGGAGTAAAAAGATTAAGTAAAGTTGCTAAAGAGTTTAACGTGGGGCTAAGCACCATAGTAGACTACCTCGCTTCGAAAGGAAAAGCCATCGAATCTAATCCCAATGCTAAGATAGATGAAGATGCTTATGAACTCCTTTTGAAAGAGTTTCAATCAGAAAAAAGTACAAAAGAAAAAGCTCAAGAAGCTACTATTTTATTTAAAGAAGAGCGAAAAGCACTTAGCTTAAAAGATATTGAAAAACAAGAAACTTCATCAACTACCGAAGATGATACTTATGACATTGATGTCGATAAACTAAAACAAAATATTAGCTTATCTGCCACAACATCAAAAGCAGAAGACGATAAGCCAAAACCATCTATCGTTGGTAAAATAGACTTAGATGCCATCAACTCTAAAACTCGACCTGACAAAAAAACTAAAAAAGAAAGAGAAGAGGAAGAAAAAGCTGCTAAGAAAAAAGCTGAAGTAAAAAAACCTGAACCTAAAAAAGAAGAACCTGTAAAAGAGCAACCTGCTGAAGAACCTAAAAAAGAAGAAAAAATTGAAATTGAAACGATAAAGGTTCAATCGCAAAAACTAACTGGGCCATCTGTTGTAGGAAAAATTGAACTTCCCATTGAAAAACCTTACAAAAAACCAGATTTCAATAAAGAAAATGACGCTAAGCGTAAACGCAAACGCATCAAAAAAGTAAACATTGAAAAAACTGGCGAAAAAGTTTTAAAAGAACATAAAAAAGCCAAAGGAGCTGAAACCGTAAAACGCGAAGTTTCTGAAGTAGAAATTCAAAAGGAGATTAAAGAAACCCTTGCACGATTGAGTGGTCAAGGAAATAAGTCAAAAGCATCTAAATTTAGAAGAGAAAAACGCCAAAACGTGCATGAAAGAATGCAGGAAGAAATGGCGCAACAAGAAATTGAAAAAAGTGTTTTAAAAGTAACAGAATTTGTTACCGTTGCCGAATTGGCAACCATGATGAAAAAAACGCCAACCGAAATCATTTCAACACTTATGACCATTGGCATTTTTGCTTCAATTAACCAACGCTTAGATGCCGAAACAATGGTTATGGTAGCCGAAGAATTTGGATACACCGTTGAATTTGTTGATGCAGAAGTTTCACAAGCCATTGAAATTGATGAAGAAGATGACGACCCAAGCTTATTAATTCACCGCCCTCCTATCGTTACCGTTATGGGCCACGTTGACCACGGTAAAACATCCTTACTCGATAAAATTAGAAACACAAAAGTAACCGAAGGTGAAGCGGGTGGTATTACCCAACACATTGGTGCATACAGTGTAACTGGCGAAAGCGGAAGAAAAATTACCTTTTTAGACACACCAGGTCACGAAGCATTTACCGCCATGCGTGCGCGTGGTGCACAGGTAACCGATATTGCAATCATTATTATAGCAGCTGACGACCAAGTGATGCCTCAAACAAAAGAAGCCATCAACCACGCACAAGCCGCAGGTGTACCAATGGTATTTGCCATCAATAAAATTGACAAACCAGGTGCAAATTCAGATAAAATTCGTGAACAATTATCAGCCATGAACATACTTGTAGAAGAATGGGGTGGAAAATACCAATGTCAAGAAATTTCTGCAAAACAAGGAATTGGTGTTGAAGAGTTATTAGAAAAAGTACTACTTGAAGCTGAACTTTTAGACCTAAAAGCAAATCCTAACAGACGCGCAATGGGTACCGTTATAGAATCATCATTAGACAAAGGTCGTGGATATGTAACTACACTAATTGTTGAAAAAGGTACATTAAAAATTGGAGATGTAATTGTAGCAGGAACACAAGCAGGTAGAATACGTGCCATGCACAACGAACGTGGTGTTTCAATGAAAGAAGCTGGACCTGCAACTCCCGTTTCTATATTAGGTTTGAATGGTGCATCAAATGCTGGTGATAAATTTAACGTAATGGAAGATGAGCGCGAAGCGCGTCAAATTGCCACAAAACGTGAGCAACTTTTACGTGAACAGGGCTTAAGAACACAAAAAGTACTTACGCTTGATGAAATTGGAAGACGTCTAGCATTAGGAGATTTCAAAGAGCTTAACATCATTGTTAAAGGTGACGTGGATGGTTCTGTAGAAGCATTAGCAGATTCGTTAATGAAATTATCTACCGACCAAGTTCAAGTAAACATTATACATAAGGCCGTTGGTCAAATTTCAGAATCAGATGTGTTATTAGCTACTGCTTCAGACGCTATCATCATTGGTTTCCAAGTTCGTCCATCAGCTGGTGCTCGTAAAATAGCAGAGAGAGACAATGTAGATATTCGCCTCTACTCTATCATTTACCAAGCCATTGAAGAAATTAAAGATGCCATGGAAGGCATGCTTTCTCCTGATATCAAAGAAGAAATTCTTGGTACTGCAGAAGTTAGAGAAACCTTTAAAATTACTAAAGTTGGTACAGTAGCAGGATGTTTTGTAATTGAAGGTAAACTAGTACGAAACAATAAAATTAGACTCATTAGAGACGGTATAGTAATTTACACTGGTGCATTAGGTTCTTTAAAACGCTTTAAAGATGATGTGAAAGAAGTAACGCATGGTTACGAGTGTGGATTAAATATAGATAAGTTTAACGACCTTAAGGTAGGCGACCTTATCGAATCGTTCCACCAAGTTGAAGTTGCTAAAAAACTATAACAAAAAACTCCCGAGAAATTCGGGAGTTTTTTTTGAAACATAGTATTTAAAATCTTAGTGTATTCTAATCTTTATTCTTTTTCTTCTTCTCTCCCTTAGGCATAGGTTTAGATTGGTCTTTGAAAAAATAGCGTAAGTCGATAGTAAAGTAACGCCCTCCTAAATCATGAACAAAACGAGTATTGGATACTCCATCATCATAACGAACTCTTGTTTGCATAATACTATGAAAAGGTAGATGAAATGATGCCCCAAGATAAAAGAAGCCGTTGTTTTTAGTACGATACTCAAAACCCAAATTACTTAACAAGGCCATATCCACCCAACGATATTTATAACTTGCATGACGCATATAATCTCCATTAGACTCAACGTTTGAGGCAAAAAAATTGACTGATAATCCAGATGCGCCATTCATGTAAATATCCTCAAACAAGCGCACATAAAACAATCCTTGAATGGGAAGTTCATAGCTCACTAAACCAAAGTTGGTTTTATCAATTACATTTAATTGTTGTGGAACAGAATCTAACGTTATGCCGTAATTGCGTTTTATATAGTTAACACCAAATTCAATAGCAATAGTGTTCGTAATGCCTCTTCTAACAACCATTCCATAGCTATACCCCAATCTTGGTGAAACGGTTGTTTGGTAATTATCTACAATTTGATTGGTAGATGGTGTGAAATATCTAAATGGTATGAGTGGCTTGTATTGAATTCCAAAAGTGTACATCCCTTTTTGTGTATGGGCAAAAAACGGCAGCAGCAAAAATAAACCAATGTATGTAATCCTATTTATCACGTATTTTCTTAAACCACTAATTGTTAGATTTATTGTACTCAAATATACACTTATCTTGATTTGAAATAACCCATTATGGCGACAGCAATAACTGCAAATCCGAAAATAATTAATGCTATTCTACCATACTTATTAGAAATAAATTTACCTCTAAACTTTCCAATAACTATATTATTTAATCTATAAACCACTGTCAAATCCTTTTTCTTTATGGCAAAAAGATAAATAGGTTCTCCTAATTTAAGGTCTTCATCTCTTTCAAAAAAAATATTTTTTTCTTTAAGAAGCTCTTCAAAATAATTCGCCTGCTCTTCTTTATAAAAGAAAAATACTTTATAAAATTGATTCGTTGGATGATCTTTATAGTTGGTTACACGCAACATGCCTTCATCTAGGCCACCTCCCATTGTTGTCATTCTTCAGCCCATTTTGTTACGTACTCTATTGGTCTGCGTTGGCTCTTAGGCCAATCATTTGCAGGATAGCCTACATATAAAAATCCTAAGCACTTTCCGTTAGTGAGTTGTAAAAACTCATTCATTTCATTGTATTTTATTATTCCAGGCGTAGCCCAAAATGTACCAATACCATAAGCTGTTGCTGTAAGCATCATATTTTGTACAGCACAAGCTACTGCCAAAGTTTCATCTAACTCTGAAATTTTTCCTTTTGCATCGTATTCTACAGAAATAGCAATTATTGCAGAAGATTTTAATGGGCGATTCTTTAATTTCTCAAACTTCATTTGATTGAAATTTTCTGATGATTTTTCTTTATATAAATTAGATAAAAAATCAGATAAACGGTGGCGTGAATCATTCATAAAAACTGAAAATCTCCACGGCTGTGTCATACCATGACTGGGAGCCCAAATAGCATTGTTTAATAATTTCTCAATAATCTCTTTGTGGACTTTTCTATAAGAAAAAAACTCAGGATAAATGGTCCTTCTGTCTCTTATTATATCTGTTATTTCGCTTAAACTATATTTCATGTTGCTAAAAATAGATTACAAAGTTAATGCTTAATAAAACAAACCCTATAAAATTTTGTTCCTCTGTGCTTTCGGCTTACCTTTGCAGAGGATTTATTCAAACTATTATGGAATTATTAGAACAAATTCAAGAACAAGTAGCTGTATTAGATGCCGAAAAGGTATCGGCAAAGTATAGTATTGTCTTATATAACGATGATGTAAACACGTTTGAACACGTCATCGAAACTCTAATGAAATACTGCAAACACGATAGTGTGCAAGCAGAACAATGTGCGTTTATTGTTCACTACAATGGAAAATGTGCTGTAAAAAATGGTTCGGTAAAAGAGCTAAAACCAGTTTGCGAGGCATTGCAAGACCAAAAATTAAGCGCACAAATTGAACTAATATAAATTAATCAAACTTATGAAATTTTTAAAACCAGTATCCTTTTTTTTGGTGGGACTATTAATGGTCTCTTGTGTATCAAGAGTGCCTGTAACTAATAGAAAGCAAGTTTTAGCAAATGATGAAGTTATGCTTATAGATCAAGCTAAACTTCATTATGAGGAGTTCTTATCAAGTGTTACAGTATTAAGCCAAAACGATTCTAGAGCGCAACAAGTAACAAGAGTTGGCAACAAAATTAAAGATGCTGCAATAACATACCTTACCAAAAAAGACCAATTAAATAGAATTGATGGTTTTGAGTGGAAATTTAATACCGTTGTAGACAGTATGGTAAATGCTTGGTGTATGCCAGGTGGTTTAGTAGTTGTATACACAGGCATTTTGAATCTTACTGCGGATGATGATGAACTAGCAGTAATAATGGGGCACGAAATTGCTCACGCAATAGCTCGCCATGGTAACGAACGCATTACCACCCAATACGGAAAAGAAATTGCAGGAATTTTTGCAGGTAGTAGAGGCCAAGTATTCCAAACTATTTATGGTGTTGGAAGTACTTTAGGTATGCTTGCTTACTCGCGCAAACACGAATCAGAATCTGATATGATTGGCTTAGTTTTTATGAAAATGGCTGGTTACGATCCTTATAAAGCCATTACTTTTTGGGAGAAAATGGCTGCAAATGGTGGTAGTGTTCCAGAAATACTTAGCACGCACCCAAGTGATGAAACAAGGGTAGCCGATATAAAAGCATTTCTAAAAGAAATAGATAAGTATATAGAATAAAAGTTTTTATATTTGCAATCGCAATGGCCTCGTGGCGCAACTGAATAGCGCATCTGATTACGGCTCAGAAGGTTGAAGGTTTGAATCCTTCCGAGGTCACAAAAAAAGCCCCCGAATTTTCGAGGGCTTTTTTATTTATATAAAATTAGCCATTACAGTTTATATACCCAGCCAAAAGTATCTTCTACCTTACCTGTTTTAAGGTCGTTTAAGAAATTGTAAACTTTGTTAGAGAATTCTCTGTTTTCGATTGTAGGAAGCGTATAATCTACCCCATTAACGTTGATTAATTGGATATGCGCAATGGTAGCAGCAGTACCTGCACCAAACATTTCTGTAATTCTATTTTCTTTTAGTGCTTTTTCAATTTCATCAACAGAAACTTTGCGTTCTTCTACCTTCATACCCCAA
>CAYVVI010000006.1:0-28460 GCA_964455265.1 uncultured Flavobacteriales bacterium
TTTCAATGCCATAAGGTGTCATGTCGAATAATTTTTCAACGTGCTTAGCAATTTCTCCATCGCTCATTTTTACTTTAGAAGTACCATAAGTGTTGATGTAAATTCCCATTGGGTCTTTCACACCAATAGCGTAAGAAACTTGCACCAATACTTCACTGCAAACACCTGCTGCTACTAAGTTTTTAGCAATGTGACGCGTAGCATACGCAGCACTTCTATCTACTTTGCTAGGATCTTTTCCAGAGAACGCACCACCACCGTGAGCACCTTTGCCACCATACGTATCTACAATAATTTTACGACCTGTTAAACCAGTATCTCCGTGCGGACCACCAATTACAAATTTACCCGTTGGGTTGATGTGATACTTAATTTTATTGTTGAATAAGTGTGCGTATTTTTTGTAGCGTTTCATTACGCGTGGCATCAAAATTTCAATGATGTCTTTTTTGATTTTCGCCAACATTTTTGCTTCAGCATCAAAATCATCGTGCTGCGTAGAGACAACTATTGAGTCAATTCTTATTGGTCTGTTGTTGTCGTCATACTCCAATGTTACTTGGCTTTTAGAGTCGGGACGTAAATATTTTATTTGTTTATTTTCTCTTCTTAAAGCGGCTAATTCTAACAAAATACCATGTGCTAAATCTAAAGCCATAGGCATATAGTTTTCGGTTTCGTTAGAAGCGTAACCAAACATCATACCTTGGTCACCTGCGCCTTGCTCTTGTTTTTTCTTACGGTCAACACCTTGATTGATGTCGGCACTTTGTTCGTGAATAGCAGATAATACACCGCACGAGTTGGCTTCGAACATGTACTCCGATTTGGTGTAGCCAATTTTCTTGATAACATCACGAGCGATGGTTTGCACATCTAAATATGCTTTAGACTTTACTTCACCAGCTAACACTACTTGTCCAGTGGTAACCAACGTTTCGCAAGCTACTTTCGATTCAGGGTCGAACGCTAAAAAGTTATCAATTAATGCATCCGAAATTTGGTCGGCTACTTTGTCTGGGTGTCCTTCCGACACCGATTCTGAGGTAAATAAATAGGGCATAAATCTCCTGTTAGTTTTTAGTATTTATTTGTTGTGGTGAGAGATGAAATCTTGCAGAGATGCTTTAGAATTTTTTAGCACTTTTTGCCTTTTAAAGGCGTGGTTGCAATCAAACAAATCAATCCACTTTTATTTTCGTTGGCAAAGTAAATAAAAATTATGTTTACAATTTTTTATTTAGTCAATTTTTTAAAGACGTTTTCTAAACTTTCTTGTTCGCGGGTCATTTCTAAAATCAGGTTGTTTTGTTCTTGAGAAAATTTAGATAACAATTTACGAATGTCTTCTTTGTTGTTGGCTTCTACCACAAACGTAGTGTTGCTGATAGATTTTACATTGGTAACCGTGTGCACCGATTTAATTTTCTCTACACTTATTTCGCTTTCAAATTCTACCTTAATAATTACTTTATTGCTAGTATTGGTTTTAAGCGTAGCTGCAGAATCATCGGCAACAATTTTACCTTTATTAATGATGATGACTCTATCGCAAATGGCTTCTACTTCTTGCATGATGTGTGTAGAAAGTATCACGGTTTTTTCTTTGCCCAACTGTTTTATCAGTCCACGAATTTCTTCTAGTTGATTAGGGTCTAATCCGCTAGTTGGTTCATCTAAAATCAACACTTCTGGTTCGTGAATAAGTGCTTGTGCCAAGCCCACACGCTGGCGATATCCTTTAGATAATGCACCAATTTTTTTTTGGCGTTCAATTTGCAAACCAACGGTTTCAATCATCGCATCTACGCGTTGCTTTACGTTATCTAGTTTGTGAATTTCTGCCACAAATTCTAAATACTCACGCACGTACATGTCTAGGTATAAAGGGTTGTGCTCAGGTAAGTAACCAATTTTTTTACGTACTTCAATCGAATCGGTCATTACATCAATGCCACATACTTCTGCATAGCCCGATGTTGGTGGAATGTACGATGTTAAAATTTTCATCGTGGTAGATTTTCCTGCACCATTTGGCCCTAAAAAACCAACAATTTCTCCCGATTTTACAGAGAACGAGATATTATCAAGAGCATTTTGCTCTCCATACGTTTTGGTAAGATTTTCTACTTTGATGGACACTTAAAATAAATTTGGAAATCAAATGTACGAGTTTTTTAATATATAGAGAAAATCACCCGCCTCAATCCTCCCTCAAGGGAGGAAATATTATAATAAAGAGGTGAGCTTATTCAGACTTAGAAATTTCTTCCACTATCCAATCATGAAAAACAGATATGCGTGTCCAATAATTAATTGAACCATAATGACCATGTTTCAGGAATGAATTTAAATTAGGGATTTCATGACCCGCCACTATTCCAACCAACTCTAATTCATTTTGATTTTTTCTAAACAGAGGTCCGCCACTATCTCCACCATTTGTAATATACTCCAATGGTAATGGTTTATGGCTGCCCATTTTATTAAATTTTTTGCTATTGATAGGACTGTCAAAGTCTGCGTATATTAGCGCAGGTTTGTTGTTATACTTGTACCCACCAACTTTATCTATAACATTGTGTCCTGCCAATTTTTTATTTAAAGATTCAGAGTTTGGGTTGTTGCCAACGGCACTTGCACCATAGCCAGCACCAATTACTATACTTTTTAACTCATTGAAGTTTTTATTCAATACTGGAAAAGACATCTGTTCAATATCTTCATTCAATTCTATAATAGCAATATCATAGTCATAATTACCACTCGTGTCATTATACATAGAATGTACACGGATACTTTTTGCTGTATAAACCTTATCTTTTAGTTTAACACCTAGCTTTTTTACATCCATTAAGCTAGATGAAATAGGATTGTATACAATCATAGTTTGTCCATTTATAACCATAGTATCTTCTTTAACTTCAACATCAAAAAGAACATGAGCAGCAGTTAAAATAAAGCGCTTGTTTATAGCTACGCAAGAACCTCCAGATTCCATTGAATCTATATTCCTGATAATTATTCCTACACAATCAAACTCAGGTTGGTTGGCAAGTTTTGTGTATTCGCTTTCATCCACATCGTGGCGAATAATTCCTGAAATAAAAATTAAAGAAACAGCAATGAGAATCAGATATTTTTTCATTTGGGTTAAGTTTAGTATTTCAAATATATAAAAAAATCAACCACCTTAATCCTCCTTCAAGGAAGGAAATATAATTTAGTACATTTACCAACGAAAATTAATCATGCAAAAAGGACTCGTCATAAAATCTACTGGAAGCTGGTATACCGTGCGTTTAGAAAACGGTGTGTATTTGGATTGCCGTTTAAAAGGTAAGTTCAGGGTGAAAGATGTGCGCACTACTAATCCCATTGCTGTGGGCGATAGAGTAGAAGTAGATGAGCAAAGCGCTGTAATTTCCGGGCTGGAAGAGCGCAGCAATTACATCATCCGTAAGTCGGTAAACTTATCGCGCCAAGCACAAATTATTGCTGCAAATTTAGACCAAGCATTGTTGGTAGTTACGCTTTCAAATCCGCCTACATCTACTGGTTTTATCGATAGATTTTTATTGACTGCAGAGGCCTATCACATTCCTGTAAAAATTATTTTTAACAAAGCAGATATTTATACAGAAGAAGAGCATCATCATCTTGAAGAATTAAAGCAACTCTATACCAATATTGGTTATGAATGCTATGCCATCTCTGCATTAAATACTAATGATGTAGCGAAAGTAAAAGCGTTATTAAAAGATAAAATCACCTTGCTTTCGGGGCATTCGGGTGTAGGAAAATCTACCTTATTGAATGCCATTGCACCACAAGCAAATGCTAAGGTTGGTGAGACATCCGATTTTCATCATAAAGGAAAACACACCACTACGTTTGCCGAAATGTTTGAACTAGATTTTGGCGGATATATCATTGATACGCCAGGTATAAAAGGTTTTGGTATTGTTGATTTAGACAAAAAAGAACTCTCACATTATTTTGTGGAGATGCGTGAATTATTACACGAATGTAAATTCAATAATTGCACCCATATTGATGAACCGAATTGTGCTATTAAAGCAGCGGTAGAAGAGGGGAGAATTGCGTATAGTCGCTATAAAAGTTACCTAAGCGTCTTTTTTGATGATGAAGAAGAAACCTATAGAACGCCCGATTATTAAATCTCGATATAATTTTTAAACCCACCCAATTGTTTGCCAAAAAGCAACTTGTTTTCTATCAAAGAAACTAAGCGGTATTTCAATTTTTCGTGCTTGTGAATGGCACGTTGCTTATTTCTACTTCCACTAAATTGCAACTGATGTTTCCAACTGTGTTTCTCTATCCATTCGCTCATCACTTTTGGATGTGTTTCTCTAAATAAAGTGAGTTTTTGTAAAGGGCCATAATCAAACAAATCAGGGTCTTTTTCTTGGTTGCTTCCGTGATAGGTTGCGCTGGCAATTTTTCGTTTTGCAGTCATTAGTTCTGGCGGACGCACATAGCCGTAATGAAACACATTAACGTCTAATTTTTTTACATGTAATTTTTCAGAAGTTGTTTTATTGAGATAGTCTTCAACAGTACTATTGAATGTAGAAAATTTTCTAAAACTTTGCGCATCTCTCCACGAATGTATTTCTGGTAAATTGCGAATGATGCGTATTTCTTTTGGATACCACACATGCGATTGATGGTAGTGTTCGTAATCTCCCCAAAAGTGTAAATAGTTAAATAAAAATCCTTCTACTTTTTTGTTGTTTAATTCAACTTCGCAAGCATTTTTTATTTTAGGTAAATCGTTTTCGTGAATGGCTTCATCGCCCTGTATGTAAAACAACCAATCGCCTTTACAATGAGATTTGGCAATGTCTGTTTGTCTAGCAAATTCTGTGTTTTTAGGGTATTCATCTACTTTCCAATCGGTATAAATAATTTTTATTTTATCGGAAGAAATAGACCGAATAATGGCTTCAGTATTGTCGTCACTTTTTGCGAGAGCTACAATAAATTCATCACAAATGGGCAGTATAGAAAGAATACTTTCCTTGATGGGGATGTACAATTTTTCTGCATTTCTAACAAAAGTAAAGCCGCTAATAATCATTTTTGTACTTTAGATGCGCTAAAGATAAACATTACTTATCATGCGTGTAGTTATTCAACGGGTAAAACAGTGTTCGGTAAAAGTTGACCAAAAAATAGTTGGAAAAATTTCTGACGGATTGCTCGTGCTTTTAGGCATTGAACACGAAGATACACAAGAGGACATCACCTATTTGTGCGGTAAAATTGCTATCCTCAGAATTTTTAACGATGCCAATGGAGTGATGAATGTATCTGTGAAAGATATTGATGGCGAAATTTTAGTAGTGAGTCAGTTTACCTTGCATGCAAGTACTAAAAAGGGCAACCGACCATCGTATATTAAAGCAGCACATCCCAATCAAGCACAGCCCATGTATGAAGAATTTGTGAAGCAACTACAACAAGAAATTTCTAAACCCATTCAAAAAGGAATTTTTGGAGCAGATATGAAAGTAAGTTTGCTGAACGATGGACCAGTAACGATAATTATGGATTCTAAAGAGAAAATGCAGCGATGTGCCAATTAAGCAATGTAGCAATTTTGAATTTCTCTTTTTACTTTTAATTGTTACATTGGCATATTGTTTAATTTGCACATTATAAAAACACTTTCAACTCATGACAATACAAAATGCCCAACAAACCGTTGACAACTGGATAAAACAACACGGAGTACGCTATTTTAACGAACTCACCAACATGGCAATGCTTACCGAAGAAGTAGGCGAAGTGGCACGTATCATTGCGCGTAGATATGGCGAACAATCCGAGAAAGAAAGCGACAAAAACAAAGATTTGGGCGATGAACTAGCAGATGTATTTTTTGTACTTATTTGCCTTGCCAACCAAACAGGCGTTGATTTAACGGCTGCTTTAGAAAAAAACTTAGCTAAAAAAACCACCCGCGACCACGACCGCCATCAGCAAAATGAGAAGTTGAAGTAAATATTATAATTTAGTAGCTAATTACTAACCTTGTTCTATTTTTTGATTATGAAAAAGTCTATTCTTTACATTGCCATTTGTACAATAGTAACTTCTTGTACCCTTGTAGGAATTACATATCGAAATATTAAATGGATGCCTAAATCAACCCCTTCTTCTAAGGTTTATTTGGATACTATTCCTTTTGAAATTAAGTACGGATGGATCGTTCTTCAAGCTGAAGTAGCTGGAAAAAAAGGATCTTACATATTAGATACAGGAGCACCAACTATTTTAGACGAGAAAAAATTAGCAAGAGAGGGAATAAAGTCCTATCCTAAAAAGGATATTGACACCATGCCAGAACCTAGCTACTCATTTTTTAAATTTGTAAGAAAGTCTATAGTTAACAAGATTGATGTAGTAAAATTAGGTAACACATCATTTAAAAATGTAGGTGCATCTACTGTTGTTTTCGAAAATTTTTCTACAATATCAAGTTGTGAGAGATTTAGTGGAATTATTGGTGCAAATCTAATGAATGATGGAGTGTGGAAGATAAGTTATGAGACAAATCAAATAATTTTTGCAAATGATATTTCACAATTTAAAGTGAATAAGGATTTTGGTTTTAAAATGTATCCGTTCTCAAAAGTTAAAAACCCCATAATTCATCTTACAATTGGTGATAAAAAATATAAAGCACTAGTAGATTTAGGTAATGCAGGTATAGTAATTATAGAACCCAATAAAGATGTGTCTCATGCTAAATTAAAAACTGAAAATATTCAAATGACTTCACCATCTACACTAATGTTTTCACCTTTAGCTCCTAGAGATCAAATTCCAATTTTCACAGAGTTAATTGAGCTTGAAACTAATATTTGTGGTAATAACTTTTCTTTTTATGCTATTGATACTTTAAGAACAAGCTACAAGGATTTCAAGGCGTTTGATATTGTTATTGGGTATGAGTTTTTGAAGCACTTTAACATCACTTTTGATTGGCCAAATGAGATGGTTTATTTTGAACCTATAACCAAAAATACATCAATTAAAAATCATAAACTCATTAGTAACTTTAGTATTGATTTTTTCAATTTTGATAAAAATGTATATGTTTCTAGTTTATTCACTAGATTTTGCGATACTTCTCTCATATCTGTTGCTGATACGGTTTTAGCTATTAATAACATTCCTATTAATCAAGTTGTTGGTGGTGATTTCTGTAGTTTTGTCAAAGGTGAGAAATCTTTGACTCCAACAAGCGAAGAACCAGTTTTCATTACGGTTAAAAATAAAAATGGACGAATTTCTACAGTAGAGCAGAAAAAAATCAGTTTGTTTGATTAACAAAATACTTTCTCTAAACTATCTTTTTCAAAGGCAAAACCTGTGGCGGTAATTTTGTCGCAACTACAACGGCTACCCTGTAATAATATGTCTGCCATATCGCCTAAAAGTAGCTTCATTACAAACGAGGGAACATTGGGCAACCACAATTTTTTATTCAAAAATTTAGCTATGTGTTTGGTGATGTCGGTATTCGTAATGTGCTGCGGTGCACAGGCATTGTAAGCGCCAATGAGGGTAGTGTTTTTTATAGCATGCAAATACATTCTGCACAAATCGTCAATATGAATCCATGGCATGTATTGTTGACCACTGCCAATAGCAGCGCCCAAGGCGTATTTAAAGGGCTCCATCATTTTTACTAGGGCGCCTTCGTTTTTGTCTAACACCACGCCTGTGCGGATTTTCACCACTCGGCAAACGGATGAAAATTTATCCGCATAATTTTCCCAATACACGCAGGTTTTAGCTAAAAAATCATCGCCTGATTGGTCGCTTTCGGTGTAAATATGTTCACTGGTTTTGGTGCCATAATAGTTTATGCCCGATGAAGAAATAAAACTCTTAAGTGCTATTTTGTTTTTCTGAACTGCCTCTAACAAAACAGGAATGCCATCAATTCGGCTTTTTACAATTTCTAGTTTGCGTTTGTAAGTCCAAGGTTTATCGGCAACGCCAGCACCAGCTAGGTGTATAATGTGCGATGCATTTTCTAAAGCACGTACATCCACCGTTTTTTTCTTGATGTTCCATTCGTAGGTTTTTACACCTGCTTTAGAATTTACCGAACGGCTCAAATGCACCACATCATATCCTTCGCTCAGTAACAATTTTGTAAGATGTTTTCCAACAAAACCGCTACCACCTGTAATCACTATTTTTTCTTTATCTTGGCTCATAATTTTCTTGTTTTCCTCTGGTCACTGAGCTTGTCGAAGTGCAAGAGGGTAGGGAGAGGTAAATCAATTAACAAAAATGAACATAATAAAGTTCTCTAGCGAATTAACCGAAGATTTTTTTTCTGAGGTAGCCCAACAATTACAAAAGGATGTGGATATGTGCGGCTTAGATATTTCTGTAGATACCACATCCAAAGAGAATTTCTTAAAAAGTGTGCTTCAATTTGTGCAACATCTTCATCATAAAGATGTGAAAAGCATGATGAATCTTTTGTATAGAATTGATGTTAAAGAGCAGCACATAGCAGATGTTGCCAACAAATATCAATTATCGATTGAAGAAGCTATTGCCCTAAGCATCATACATCGGGAGTTGGAAAAAGTGAAGTTTAAACGTGCGCATAGCAAATAAATTTTTTACATTTGAAAAACTAAACTTTAACACTATGGAACTAACAAATGAAGATTTAACAATAGTTTTGCCTATTACAATATTGTTTGTTGTATTGGTACTATATAATTTTTTCTTAAATAAGTATTTGCATAATAAGTTTGGACATAGAAAAATGAATCTTTTAAGAATAGTAATTTTTTCTTTTGTTTTTGGCTTTTTTGTTTCTAACTATTTAAATCATTATGAAGGTAAAAATCTTATGTATCATATATCTATGATTGTTTTATCATCAGCTTTGCTTACAAGTCTTTATTTTAGAGTTAAAAATGTTCTAAAACAATAACCCTTAAGCTTTACGCCTTTTTTACACTAAGTGTGCCTAAGCACAGCTTTGCCTTCTTTCAACTTTCTAAAAATTCTTTCTTAAAATCTATCTTTTTTTTACCGCTTGGTTTAATAAAATCGTAACTTTGCTTTTCGGTAAAAGATTTAACACAAGATGGATAAACATTCCTACCTAAGTAATGCAGATGGCGCCACGGTTGAAGCGCTTTACAATCAATATTTACAAGACGAAAATTCAGTAGAATTTGGCTGGAGAAAATTCTTTGAGGGCTTTGAATTTGCCCGCAAAAATTTTGAGGACACTGGCGAAGTGCCCGAAAACATGCACAAAGAGTTTAAGGTAATAAACCTTATCAATGGCTACCGCACCAGAGGTCACTTGTTTACCAAAACCAACCCTGTGCGCGAGCGCAGACAATATTCTCCTACGTTAGATATTGAAAATTTTGGCTTAGAGCAAAGCGATTTAGATACCGTGTTTCAAGCTGGAAACGAAGTGGGCATTGGTCCTGCTACCTTGCGTGAAATTATAGACCACCTAAAATTGGGCTATTGCCAGTCTATCGGTATTGAGTACATGTACATGCGTGAACCAGATAGATTAAACTGGTTTAAAAATAGAATAGAGCTTAAAAATCGCCCTAAATTCGATACAGAACGCAAAAAGCAAATCTTCAAAAAGCTGAATCAAGCATCTAACTTTGAAAGTTATTTGCAAAAAAAATACGTTGGTCAAAAGCGTTTTTCAATTGAAGGTGGTGAAGCATTGATTCCTGCTTTAGATTCTTTAATTCAAAAAGGTGCAGAACTTGGCGCACAAGAATTTGTAATGGGTATGGCACATCGTGGCCGTTTAAATACTTTAACCAACATTTTTGAAAAACGTCCGCGCGATATTTTTGCAGAATTTGATGGTAAGCAATTCGATACAGACGATTCGTTTGATGGAGACGTTAAATATCACCAAGGTTATTCTACCGATGTGGTTGCAAAAAATGGCGATAATTTGCATTTAACACTAGCTCCCAACCCTTCGCACTTAGAGGCGGTTGACCCAGTGGTAGAAGGTATTGCTCGTGCTAAAATCGACCAATATTTAAAAGACGAAAAGAAAATTATTCCTGTGCTTATTCATGGTGATGCAGCTGTTGCTGGTCAGGGTATTGTATATGAAGTTATTCAAATGGCGCAGCTAGATGGCTACCGCGCTGGTGGTACCATTCATATTGTGGTAAACAATCAAGTGGGCTTTACTACCAACTATTTAGATGCACGTTCATCTACATATTGTACTGATGTGGCTAAAACTACGCTGTGTCCTGTATTTCACGTAAATGGTGATGATGTAGAAGCGGTAGTTCAAGCGGTAGAAATTGCCGTAGAATACCGTCAGCACTTTAACAGAGATATTTTTATTGATTTATTGTGCTACAGAAAATACGGTCACAACGAAGGAGATGAGCCAAAATTCACCCAGCCATCATTGTACCAAATTATAGCAAAGCATCCTAACCCAAGAGAAATTTACTTAAAGCAATTAATTGCTGAAGGCCACATCACGAAAGAAGAAGCCGATAAATTGCAAGATGCTTATCATAATTATTTAGAAGATGAACACGAGCAATCCAAAAAGAATGAGCGTGCTGTAGTTTGGGATTTCTTGGAAAGAACTTGGAGAGGTTTTCGTCATGGTAGAGCCGAAGACTTTTTACAATCACCAGAAACAGGTGTTGCTAAAAAGAAATTGTTGGAACTAGGTGTTAAGTTAGCCACACTTCCAGAAGGCAAAAAATACTTCAAAAAAATTGAAAAAATATTTGAAGACCGCTTAAATGCGATAAAAACTGACAAATTGGATTGGGGTAGTGCCGAAATGTTGGCGTATGCCACCTTGTTAGAAGAAGGTCATTTGGTGCGCATTTCTGGTCAAGATGTTGAGCGTGGTACCTTTTCACATCGTCATGGTGTGGTAAAAACAGAAGATACCGAAGAAGAAATCACTACGCTTAATACACTTTCAGATAAACAAGCGCCTTTCTACATTTATAACTCTTTATTGTCAGAATACGGTGTGTTGGGATACGAGTATGGTTATTCATTAGCTGCACCAAAAGGGTTAACCATTTGGGAAGCGCAATTTGGAGATTTCTTTAACGGAGCTCAAATTATGATTGACCAATTTATTGTTGCTGGTGAAGATAAGTGGGCAACGCAAAGCGGATTGGTTATGTTGTTACCACACGGTTACGAAGGACAAGGAGCAGAGCACTCAAGTGCACGTATGGAGCGTTTCTTACAATCGTGTGCAGACTTGAATATTCAGGTGGTGAATACGTCTACACCTGCTAACCATTTCCATTTATTAAGAAGACAAATTCACCGTGAGTTTAGAAAACCATTGGTAGTGTTTTCACCAAAAATGTTGTTGAGATATCCAGATGCAACGTCATCATTAGATGAAATGGCAAAAGGAAGTTTCCAAGAAGTGATAGACGACCCAACAGCTAAAGCTGCTGATGTAGATGTGGTGGTATTGTGCAGTGGTAAGTTCTACTACGAAATGAAAAACCAAGCGAAAGAAAGAGGTGTTACCAACATGGCATTTGTGCGTGTAGAGCAACTGTATCCGTTGCCAGAAAACCAAATCAATGCGGTGTTGAAGAAATACAAAAATGCTTCGCACGTATTGTGGGCACAAGAAGAACCAGCCAACATGGGCGCATGGAGCTACATGGCAATGAGCATGCCTCAACTAGGACTGAAAGGCGTTACACGTAAAGCAAGTGCTGCTTCTGCTGAAGGTTCAAGCACTCTGCATAAAAAACGATTAGCACAATTATTCGAGAACTTGTTTAGCTATGCGCAAGTTCCTGTAAAGTAATAGAAACATTAATTTAAAAAACAGATAGACGAATGTCAGTTTTAGAAATGAAAGTACCCTCACCGGGTGAATCCATCACAGAAGTAGAAATTGCTTCTTGGTTAGTGTCTGATGGCGACTACGTAGAAAAAGACCAAGCCATTGCTGAAGTTGATTCGGACAAAGCAACGTTAGAATTACCAGCAGAAGATTCAGGAATTATTACCTTGAAAGCTGCCGAAGGCGATAGCGTAAAAGTTGGTCAAGTGGTGTGTTTGATAGACACCTCTGCCGCACGCCCTGCTGGTGCTGCGCCAAAAGTAGAAGCTAAAAAAGAAGAGCCCGCTGCGGTAGTGCCCAACCCAATGCCTGTAGCTAAAGAAGAGAAAAAAGCACCTGCACCTGTTGCTGCTAAAGAATCGTACGCAGCTGGAACACCATCGATAGCCGCTAAAAAAATAATGGATGAAAACAACATCCCTACGCATAAAATAAACGGAAGCGGAAAAGACGGACGCATTACCAAACAAGATGTGTTGGCGGTGTTGTCTGCTGGTTTTTCTCCCGATGCAGTTGGCGGATGGGGCGGAACACGCGATACATCCACAGAAAAAATGTCGATGTTGCGTAGAAAAATTGCTTCGCGCTTAGTGTCGGTTAAAAACGAAACAGCTATGCTCACTACGTTTAACGAAGTGGACATGAAACCAATTATGGACTTGCGCAACAAGTACAAAGATAAATTCAAAGAAAAACACGGAGTGAATTTGGGCTTTATGTCCTTCTTCACCAAAGCGTGTACAGAGGCATTAAACCTGTACCCGCAAGTAAACTCAATGATAGATGGCGACCACATGATAGCGCACAATTATGCCGATATAGGTATTGCTGTTAGCTCACCAAAAGGATTGATGGTGCCAGTTTTACGTAACGCAGAGCGCATGACCTTAGCAGAGATAGAGGCAGAGATTAAAAACCTTGCCATTAAAGCCCGCGATGGAAAATTATCTATTGAAGAAATGACAGGCGGAACCTTTACCATTACCAACGGTGGTGTGTTTGGCTCTATGTTATCTACACCAATCATTAACCCACCGCAGTCGGCTATTTTGGGTATGCACAACATTGTTGAGCGCCCTGTGGCTATAAACGGAAAAGTAGAAATTCGTCCAATTATGTATGTGGCGCTTTCTTACGACCACCGCATTATTGATGGTAAAGAATCGGTTGGTTTCTTATACAAAGTAAAAGAGATGATAGAAAACCCAAGTCGCATGCTCTTTGGCGCTAAAGACCCCGAAGAAGTGCTACTCAACTTATAAAACCAAAAGCCCCGTAAGGGGCTTTTTTATTTTATGTCATGCTGTTTTTATTTCAGCATCTATACTATATTTGACTACAACATTTAACAACCTAACCCATCTTAATACTATGAAACAAATTATATTTTTTCTGTTTTTAATCTCTTCTTATTCTTTACAGGCTCAAAAAACCTATACCATTACAGGTGATAATTTTTCTCAAAAATACCTTGATGAAGTATTGTCTAAAATTTCTGAAAATGATACATTGATTTTGGAGAAGATTTTATCAGAGACTTCGTTATTTTTTGAAAACTTAGATTTTTCTATGCTAAGTATCAAAAATTCAAATATATCTCAAATTGAAATAGTTGATTGTAAAATAGACGATATTTCATTAGAAGGGATTACCTATAGTATGTTATGGCTTGGAATTGAATCATGCCTCCTAAATAATTTAATTATTAAAGATATTTCATCTCATTGCCTCATATCTATTATTGATAATAAAATCAAAAACAGCATTGTATTATATCAAATAAATCATAATCAGGCACACGTTGTTTTGGATGGTAATATTTTTTATAGAAGCTCAGAATTTATCAGATTATATGGAGAACATAAATTTATGCCAATTCCTTTTGATATAGTACTTTCTGACATACAGATTTTAACATTATCAAATAACAAAGAGAAAGTCGAATATTATCAAGAGTACATAGAATTTGGTCCTACATATAACATTCAACAATCAAACATAAATACTTTTAGATGGTATAAAGATTCATTAAGTAATCTAAAATTAAATTTGACTAAGGTTATGGACAATCTTATCATTTGTGATGTTGATATTAAAGAGAATGTATTAATATATCAAAGTATTCTTCCATTACATAATTCAGAAATAAGTTGGAGAACATTTAGTAAAAAAATAGGAACCAGATTATCGTTATATGGGTATGATTTTGATAAAGACATCACGTATCAAAGCTATAATAATTTTGCAGACATTAATTCATATTGGGTTTATATAAAAACATTGTATCAGTTTTATAACATTTTTAAGCTGAAAGGTGACCAAGAAAGTGCCAATATGTGTTACGTAGAAATAAAAGAAGCTGAAACGGCTTATTTTAAGCATTTATTAAAAACCGAAGGTGGCTTTGAAAACAGACTAAACTACTACCTCAATTTATTTTTAAAACACTTTGCAGAGTACGGCACAAATCCCGTTCGTTCCATTCAAATAAGCATGTGGGTAATATTGATTTTTGGTAGTTTTTACTTTTTCACTTATTCTGATTGGGACAGAATAAATCGTCAGTTTTTTATTGAGAAAAGTAACCAACTGATAAAGTATTTTACCTCGGAACAAAAGCTAGAAGATTTTTACAGCGAAAGCTACAAAGAAGATATGCTATCGTACGAAGCATTTAAAAAGAACCTGAAGGAGAAACGCTCGGAAGTACCATTCTTTTTTGTATTACTTATGAAGCCCTTGTACTTTTTGTCCATCATAAAACACAAGCTAAACGCATGGATGTATCGCAGGGTGGAAATACTAAAAGGCCGTTGGGTAGATTTAAAGCGCTGGAAGAAACTTACAGTAGGTACAACGGTATTTATTTGGTCTATTGTTTACTTAGCTTATTTAGCAGCAGTGAGAGGATTAAACTCAATAGTGTTATCCATCAATACGTTTAGCACCTTGGGCTTTGGAGACATCCCTGTAAGAGGATTGGCAAGATATGTGGCGATATTAGAAGGTTTTTTAGGATGGTTTTTACTAACTATATTTAGCGTGTCGCTTATATCTCAAATTTTGCAGAGTTAGAAGATGTCATCCTGAACTTGTTTCATTATCAATATATGTGAGGTGCTGAAATAAATTCAGCATGACATTAGTTTGCTACTCTACCTCTCCTTCACCCTAAACTCACGGATAAATTCTTTGCCAAATTTTAGCGAGTAGCTTATGTTTGGATAAAAGTCGGTTTGAATGTTTTTAAATAAATTGTATTCAATAATATTTTGCGTTAAAAACTTGCCTTTTACTATGCCAATTCCCAACGATTGGTCTATTGCCCACCCTTTAGAAGATATAGATTGGTAGCCAATGGTAATATTAATCGAGACATTAAAAAGTTCTTCAGATTTCTTTACCACTTTGCTGCCGTCATATACATCATAAAACAAGTCGAACGTTTCTTGACTAAGTCGAAACCCAACATAATACCCTGTGTTTTCTGCTTTGGTGTTTTTATATTGAAGTTGCGCCAATGGAAATGCTAAAAACGTAGAGGGTACTCGTGTTTTATTGCCAAAAAAACGTTTTAAATCAATTTGAAAAAATGTGCCAAAGGCATTGGTCATAGCGGTGTTGGGTATTACCAAGTGTCTAAATGGAAAATTACTAAAACGATAGACAAAAAATGCACCTCCGCTTATGCCAATAGAAATATCTCTACCTGCGTAAAATTCAAACCCTGCATTGGCTTTGCCAAAATTATAGGCAAAATTTGGAGCATAAGAAATAGCATCGGTGCTGATGATAATTTTTGTAGGCGGAACAGTAATGGTGTCTTCTTCCGTTTGTGCATGCACATCAACAGCCAAAGCAAAAAATAACGCTATGTAAAAGAAGTGTTTCATTTGAGGTAAAATGCTACGCCTAGTTGAATGCCATATTTAAAGGGATAATCAGAATATCCTTGTAACGAAAACGAAGAAATACTTTGTGAAAAAAATCCGTGTAGATGCATGCTTGTTACATCTGTAACATTTAGCTCTGCACCAGCCAAAATATTGGCACTAAAAAAGTTGGTGTGTGTATTTTCTAGCTGCTGTTCTACCTTAAACGCATTAGCATATTTTGCTTGCAATACAAAATGATGTCCTAAGCCAATTCCTGCGTAGGGAGCAAGTTTATTTCTATTGAAAAAATAGCGTCCGCTTATATCTACAGAAAACGTTTGCCAAATAAACTCTGAAAGATTGCTATCGGAAAAGTAGCTGCTGTTTTTATACACCCAGTTATCTATTCCAAAATTGGAAACGAGATTATACGTTTCGTTCAGTTCTAAATAAGAGCTAAATCCAAAAGAATTTCCGATAGAAGCTTTTTCGCTGGTTTTAAAATCTGCCTTGCTGTTGGTTGTTCTAAAGCCATTAAATCCACTACCATAAAGCCCTAAGGAATGTTTGCCTTGTGCCATTCCCGACAGGCAAGTCACCGCAAAAAGAATATTTATAACTATCTTCATTCGTTGTTCAAACCTACATATTTATTTAGAATTGTAGAATGCTAGAAGGATAGAATTTTAGAATGATGCTTGTTTATTGACTATTGATTATTTATGATTGTCGAATAACCTAACTCTATTAACCAATAACTAATAACTAATAACTAATTTTGTAAAAAATTAAAAAGCAATGAATTTTATTGAAGAACTAAAGTGGAGAGGCATGATACACGATATGATGCCTGGTACGGAACAACAATTTGCTAAAGAAATGACTTCGGCATACATTGGTTTCGACCCCACTGCCGATTCTTTACATATAGGCCACTTGGTACAAATCATGACCTTGGTGCATTTGCAACGCAGCGGAAACAAACCCTTTGCGTTGGTGGGTGGTGCTACGGGCATGGTAGGCGACCCTTCGGGTAAATCGCAAGAGCGTAATTTACTCACCCAAGAAACCATTCAGCATAATTTAGAGTGCGTTAAAAAACAATTGGAAAAATTTCTCGATTTTAACTGTGGTGCCAACAGTGCCGAAATGGTAAACAATTACGATTGGTTCAAAAATTTTTCGTTTTTAGATTTTATTCGTGATGTAGGCAAACACATTACGGTGAATTACATGATGAGTAAAGACTCTGTGAAATCGCGCTTAGAAAGTGGAATGAGCTTTACAGAATTTTCGTACCAATTGGTGCAGGGCTACGATTTTTACTGGTTGTATAAAAACAAAAATTGCAAGGTGCAGTTGGGTGGTTCTGACCAATGGGGAAACATTGTTACAGGAACTGAATTGATAAGACGCATGGATGGAGGCGAGGCATTTGCAGCTACCACACCACTTATTAAAAAAGCCGATGGCACTAAGTTTGGCAAAACAGAAGGTGGTAGCGTTTGGCTAGACCCTGAGCGTACTTCGCCTTACCAATTTTACCAATATTGGATAAATGCTTCGGATGAAGATGCTAAAAATTATATCAAAATATTTACGCTTAAAACCAAAGCAGAAATTGATGCGTTAATTGCCGAGCACGACCAAGCTCCACATTTACGTGTGTTGCAAAAAGCATTGGCAGAAGACATCACCGTGCGTGTGCACGGACAAAAAGATTACGAAACAGCCGTAGCGGCTTCAAATATTTTGTTTGGTAAATCTACTTCCGAAGATTTGATGGCGCTTTCAGAACGTGATTTCTTAGCCGTGTTTGAAGGTGTGCCTATGGCTACCATTTCTAAAACAGACATCGAAAACGGATTAGGTGTAGTAGAATTATTAGCAGAAAAATCGAAGTTCTTGAGTTCTAATGGTGAGGCACGCAGAGAGCTAAAAGCCAACAGCATTGCCATAAACAAAGAAAGAGTTGATGAGAGTTTTGTAGCCAACGCATCGCATTTAATTAGCAATAAATACTTGCTACTCCAAAAAGGAAAGAAGAATTATTTTATTGTGGTGGTGGTGTAATTGACTAATAAAGCACTTGCTTTTCAATATCTTCAAACCAATTATTAATAATTAGTGTATCAGAAAAGACGTTTCCATTCATACGGGAAATATATGTGAAGAAGTAATAGTTGTTTAAACTGTCTCTCTCTTCTGAAAAATCTCCTGAGTTATTTTTTATGAATAAAACATATTCTGTCGTGTCAATTAAGCTTGCGCTTCTTCCAGAATAAAATCTGGATATGTAATATGTCTTTTCTTGATTTTTTATATGGTACAAGTTTGATTCAAATCCAGAGCCATAACCGCCAAAGTAGCTGATTTTTCTATTGTCTATGTCATAAATAAGTGTGTAAATAACGCTACATCCCATTCCTGTACAAGGATAAAAACTTAACTTAAAGCAAATTATATTCTCTTTTTTATAGAACTTAATTTGAGAAATATTATTTACAAAATTTACACTATCAATATCACTTTGTCTAACTGCGGTTGTTATTGCTTTAGACGTGTTTATTATTTCATTGTTTATCTTAATTTGAAGACCTCTTTCTAATTGTTTCCATTCTATATAATTTCCTAAAATATTATAATAGCTTGTGTCAATATTATTAATGGTTAAGTCTGGAGTTATTTCAATTGTCTCTAAATATTTATCTATTATATGTTGATATATCAAGTCTCTTTTTTCTACAGACAATTTTTTTTCAGATATAATTTCACTTTGATTTTTTTCGCTAGAACAGCTAAAAAACAGAGTGATTAAAAAAGATATGTTTAAGAGACTTTTCATACTAAAAACTTAACGTGTCTCTGACACCCACTCAAAAGAACTAATCATCTTCTCCAAATCCGAAACTACAAAATCAAGGTAGGGCTTTAGAGAGTCGCTGTTGGGGCGGGCATTAAAATAGAGGGAACCTCTAAAAAAATGTTGGGTACTATCTGTAAGGTAAAACTGAAAATTACTTGCTACGTTGCCATCAATTTTATACATCAACCCATGCACATTATGCTCTGGAAAATGCAACGGAATTTCTTCAATGGCATTTGCTTTTACACGGTGTTCGTACGCCAATTTTTGGCAGTGTGCAGCATTTTCGTTGAGGTTGTTTTCAAGTTGTATGTAGGAGGCATACACCACAGCATTTAAGTCGGGTATTAGTATGTTTTTGTGGCAAACATTTGCGCTGTCTTTTGGTAGCACAAACATATATTTCGCCAAATTAAATGAGTAGGGGCAAATGCTATCGTTAAACGTATAAAGTTCATTGTTGGGTAGCGCTACACGAAGTTGTCCAAGAGGTTTGGGCACATAGTTTTCTTCGCAACCCCAAGAGAGAAAGCTCAATACTATAACAATGCTAAATAGTTTATGCTTACTCATTGTTTGGTTGGTTTATAGAAACTTTAACGCGTTTAATCCTGCGCTTGTCGGCTGCTTCAATAGTAAATGTATAATTACCAAAAACTACTTTTTCGTTCTTCAATAAAATCTTTCCTGCTTGCTCAATTAAAAAGCCCGCAATAGTATCCGATTCTCCTTTTATTTGCTCAAATTCGTCACCATCTATTTTTAATACTTTGTACAAATCTAAAAGTGCTGTTTTGCCTTCAAACACATAGTTGTGGTCGTCTATTTTGGTATACACAATTTGGTCGTCATCAAACTCATCGCTTATATCACCAATAATTTCTTCAATTATGTCTTCAAGCGTTACTAAGCCAGATGTTCCGCCATATTCATCAGCTACAATAGCAATATGAATTTTATCGTTTTGAAAGTCTCTTAATAGGTCATCAATTTTTTTGTTTTCGGGCACAAAAAACGGTTGACGAATAAGGTCTTGCCATTGAAAGTTTTCTTTTTCTAAATGAGGAAGCAAATCTTTTATGTATAAAATACCCTTTACATTGTCTGATGTTTCTTCAAATACAGGCACACGCGAATAACCATTTTCAACAATGTCTGGAAGTATTTTAGAGAAAGACCATTCAATGTCTAAAGCAAACATATCCAAACGCGGAACCATAATTTGCTTAACATCGGTGTTGCCAAATTTTACAATGCCTTCTAATATTTTTTTCTCATCAGCAGATGTATCTTCATCTTGTGTAAGTTCTAATACATGCTCCAAATCATTTACCGAAAGGTCAATACCTTTTTTTGTAATGCGTTTATCAATAAACGATGTACTCGAAAGCAAAAGCTTGTTGGGTAGGTAAAATACTTTATTCAAAAAATCGAGTGGGTAAGCCATAAACTGGGCTATTTTTATTCCGTTGTTTGTGGCATACACTTTAGGAATAATTTCACCCAAGAGCAAGATTAAAAACGAAACGATTACCAATTGAAAAATTAGTAAATAGGTGGTATTAACAGCATCTACATTTACCAGTTTATTAATAACTATGGTAGAAAGCAGAACGATGGAAATGTTTACAGAGTTGTTACTTATAAGTATTGTTGCCAATAACTCCTTAGGCGAGCTCAGCAATTTCCAAATTTTTTGTTTTGCCGGCTGATGCGATTTTTTAAACGATTCTAATTCCTTTTTTGAAAAAG
The DNA here is from genome assembly GCA_964455265.1 of uncultured Flavobacteriales bacterium. Taxonomy (GTDB): domain Bacteria; phylum Bacteroidota; class Bacteroidia; order Flavobacteriales_D; family Parvicellaceae; genus JBKHVV01. Next base: position 20,417 of record CAYVVI010000006.1, read on the forward strand.
AAAATAACGCTACTTCTGAACCAGAAATTAATGCCGAAAAAACAAGCAAAACAGCCATGGCAATCATGGCTGTTGCTATCTCAGCATCTATAGGATTGAAAATGGAAAGTAATTGAAATTGGGGGTTGGAATAATCCAAAGTTGCTTAGTGATTAGTTTAACATTAAAATGGTAAATCGTCCGTTTCGTTATCGGGTAAATTTACCTCAGGTGCAGCAGCTTGTTGAGGACTACTAGCGCCATCTGATGCCCTATCTAGCATGGTCATGTTATCGCCTACTACTTCTGTAGTGTAGCGGGTGTTACCTTCTTGGTCTTGCCAAGAGCGGGTTCTAAGTTTACCTTCTACATAAACTTTACTACCTTTTTTTAGGTATTTTCCAGCAACATCTGCCAAACCTCTCCAAAGCACTATGTTGTGCCATTCGGTGTTGCTTACGCGCTCACCGCTTTTGTTGGTGTAAGTTTCTGATGTAGCTAAGGGGAAAGAAGCCACAGAGGCACCCCCTTCTAGATTTCTAACTTCGGGATCTTTTCCTAAGTTCCCTACTAGGATAACTTTGTTTACACTTCCTGACATAGTTTTATAATTTTAAAAAGTTCGAACTCCAAAGATACTAAAAATTGCAAATATTTTATGCATCTTCTAAAAGTCGTTCAATCAATTTAGGGAAAGCAAATTGCTCAATATCATTTCGTTTAACCTTTAATAAATGCCCAAAACTTTTTTGAAGCTTTTTTTCAAAACCATCATGTTTTGGAAAACATTCAATACTACACCCGTAAAGCGTCTGGTGGCTCAACAAATGTTTTTTAACTACAGAAGGCGCACTTGCGCTGAGTCCCAATTCATCCAAGTATTTGTGTAGCTGCTTTTCGCTGAGGGGTTGGTTATTTTCTATTAATGGAAACTCATATAACCCTTTCCAAATATCGTTTTCTTCACGTTTTTTAATGAAGGTGTTTTCACCATCATTTATTAGTAAGTAATAAAAATAGCGTGAACGTTTTTTAATGCTTTTTTCCTTTATTGGTAGTATGTTTTGCTGTTGATTGGCAAATGCCCAACAGCTATTTTTTAACGGACATCCCGTACAATTTGGTTGGTTAGGCTTGCATTGCAAAGCGCCAAATTCCATGATGGCTTGATTAAACACATCTGGAGCTACATCGCTAATCAATTCTTCACAAATACCACGGATATATTTTATTGTTTTTGAATTATCAATGGGCTCGGTAATGCCGTAGTAACGTGCAATAACACGCAACACGTTTCCATCCACAACTGGTGTTTTTTCTAAGTAACAAAACGAAGCAATAGCAGCAGCGGTGTAGTCACCCACGCCTTTAAGTTGTTTAATCTCAGTAAAGGTTTTAGGAAAAATACCGTTTAATTCATTTTGAATGTATTGGGCGCTAAAGTGCATGTTTCTTGCCCTTGAGTAATAGCCCAGCCCTTGCCATAGTTTTAAAACAGCGTCTTCGTCTGCGGTAGCTAAAGCTTTTACCGTAGGAAATGCTTCCATAAAACGATTAAAGTAAGGCAACCCCTGTGCTACTTGAGTCTGCTGCAGAATTATTTCTGAAACCCAAACATGATAAGGGTTTGTAGTGTTTCGCCACGGAAGACTTCTGTGGTGTTCGTTATACCATGTAATTAATGTTTTACTAATCAAAATGTTATCCGATTAAAAAGTTTTCAAAATTATACACAAGTTTTAAATAATTCACAAATAAGTGTATCTTTGCAGCCCTTAAGATTAAAAATAAGTAAAACCAAAAATTATAAAATTATGACAAAAGCAGATGTAGTTTCTGTAATTTCAGAAAAAACGGGAGTAGAAAAAGTTGAGGCATTAGCAGTAGTTGAAGCGTTTATGGACACTGTTAAAGGTGCTATAGAAAGTGGAGAAAATGTGTATTTAAGAGGGTTTGGTTCTTTCATCGTGAAGCCAAGAGCTGAAAAAACTGGAAGAAACATTTCAAAAAACACAACAATTATTATTCCTGCTCATAACATTCCTGCTTTTAAACCAGCTAAAGAATTTGTTGAGTCAGTTAAAAACAGCGTAAAAGTTGCTGCTAACTAATAAAACAGTCATTTTACTAAGTGTATCAGCTATAACGATAGCTGTTGTATTATTTTTATTGCCCCGAACACCTAATTTAGACAATCGTTTAGAAGGAAAATCTGCCCTTGATTTAAAGGTAGAGCAAGCTATTGAAATGGTGCAACAAACAGGTGCGCCTATGCAAGGTATTGCTCTTTTAAAAGAGGTATTGGAAGAAGACCCTAACCACAAAGAAGCACTGTGGCAATTAGGCATGTTTTCAGTGCAATCGGGTCAAAATGACAAAGCCATTGAACGCTTTGAAACACTTATAAAAGTAATTGATGATGAAAACGACAAAACCAACATTGGTCCGTTGTTCGAATTATCTAAAATTTATATCACCATTGGCGAAGGCGAAAAAGCCATAGCCACTATGGAAAAATTAGAAAAATTGGTAGAAGACTCTACGTTGAGAAATGATATTTCTAAACGAAAAGAAGAAATTATTAACGAACTAAAAAAATAACAGTATGCCAAGCGGTAAAAAAAGAAAAAGACACAAGATGGCTACGCACAAGCGTAAGAAAAGACTGAGAAAAAATCGTCACAAGAAGAAGTAATCTCTTTCATTTTAACAAGCCAAATTGCCCTATGCGAATTTTCCATGGGGCAACGTGGTTTTAATCAAATCGTATTCTTTTGAAAAATTACGAGTTAGTCATAAACACTCAGGAGACTGGTGTAGAGATAGCTCTTCTTGAAGACAAAAACCTCATTGAACTCCATCGCGAAAAAGGTAGCACTAAGTTTACCGTAGGTGATGTTTACTTAGGTAAGGTAAGAAGAGTAATTCCAGAACTCAAAGCAGCATTTGTTGATGTTGGTTATGAGAAGGACGCTTTTTTGCACTATTCAGACCTTGGGCCGCAGTTCTATTCGTACGATAAGTACGTTCAAGAAGTACTCAACGGCAAGCAAAATTCTCCTGGCTTAAACTACTTTAAGTTTCAACCCGAATTACAAAAAGACGGAAACATTAAAGAAGTGGTTTCTTCTGGTCGACAAATAATGGTGCAAATTGCCAAAGAGCCCATTTCTGCTAAAGGGCCACGTTTAAGTACAGAAATTACCTTGGCGGGTCGTTATGTAGTGTTGGTACCTTTTTCTAATAAAATTTCCGTTTCACAAAAAATTAAAGAAGAAGCCGAACGTGAACGTTTAAGACGTTTAATGGCAAGCATTCTACCCAAAAATTTTGGTGTTATTATTCGTACGGTTGCCGAAAACAAAAAGGTTGCTGAGCTTGACCAAGACTTACGCAACTTAGTAGATCGTTGGAACGAACTTCACGAAAACCTGAGAAATGCCAAGCCACCAAAAAAAGTGTTGGGCGAAATTGATAAAACATCAGCCATTCTTCGTGACTTTTTAAATGCAGGTTTTTCTGCTGTTCATGTTAATGATGAAGAATTGGCGAATGAGCTTAAAACCTATATTTCGAGCATATCTCCAGGAAGAGAAAAAATTGTAAAACTCTACAAAGGCAAACTTGATATTTTTGAAAATTTCCATATCCATCGCCAAATAAAGGCCTTGTTTGGAAAGCAAGTAAATCTTAAAAGTGGTGGATACCTTATTATAGAGCACACCGAAGCCATGCACGTAATTGATGTAAACAGTGGTAACCGAAAAGGTGCTGCTGATAGCAACTACGAGCAAAATGCCTTGGCAATGAATTTAGAAGCAGCCGAAGAAATATCCCGAGTGTTACGCCTTCGTGATATGGGAGGAATTATTGCCATCGATTTTATTGATATGCAGCAAAAGGAAAACAACCAAAAGCTGTACGAATTTTTAAAAGAAAAATTGTCTAAAGACCGCGCCAAGCACAACATTGCTCCACCAAGTAAATTTGGAGTAGTAGAATTAACCCGCCAACGTGTGCGCCCCGAAACGGACATCAATACCTCAGAAAAATGTCCTTCGTGTGGAGGAACAGGAGAGGTGCAAGCCACTGTTTTAATCATTGAAGAAATTGAAAATACGCTGCGCTACTTAATCGAAAGCAATGAAAAATCTATCGAGCTGTTGGTACATCCGTTTATAGAATCGCATTTAAAACGTGGGTTATTGTCTATTCAACGCAAGTGGTTTTTTACGTACAAAAAATGGATTCCAATTAGAGCTGTATCAAAATACAGTTTGTTAGAGTTTAATTTTGTAAATTCAGGCAACGAAATCATATCGTTGTAATGCAAAAAAAGCAATTATCATTTCAAGAAGGATTAATTAAACTTCAGCGTTACTGCGCCTATCAAGAGCGTTGTCATAGCGAAGTGCAACAAAAACTCTACGACTTAGGCGTGTGGAAAAATGATGCCGAAAACATTATTGTAAAACTGATTGAAGATAATTACTTAAACGAAGAACGCTTTGCCGAAAGCTACGTGCATGGTAAGTTTACTATTAAGCAATGGGGCAAAACAAAAATTAAAATCAAGCTAAAAGAAAAAAAAGTTTCGGACTATCTCATAAAAAAAGCCCTTGCGCAAATTGATGATGCTGATTATTTAAAATCGCTTGAAAAGTTGATTACCAAAAAACACAAAGAATACAAAACCAAATACAAGGGCTACGAACTGCAAGCTAAACTCATCAACTTTGCGCTTAGCAAAGGATATGAGATGGATGTGGTGCGGGAAGTGGCTGGAGTGTTCTATTAGATTAACTTATACTTCTATAAAGAAATTCAAAACCATCCAAAAGCTTTGTCTTGTATTGCTTATTACAAATGAATTTAGTCTATAATCAATGCCTGATTCTAATTTTAATTTATCTGTAATATCATATCCAATAAGTGGTACAAATCTTAGTTCAAGATCATACCTTTTAGCTTGTAAGCTATTAATATATTCGTTGTTAATTTTTATATAAAACTCACCTTGGTCCACAGACTCACCATTTAAAGGAAGTTCCGAAGAAATTCTATATCTAATTCTAAATTCTGGACTTTCATTTTCTGAAAATGTTTGGTCGCTTAAAAACCTATGTGCTAAACGAAACCCAGATAGTTTTTGTACAATTATGTATTGTTGAACAAATCTGTGGGCTAATTTACCTTCTTCAAATCGAAGTAAATATCCACCAGTTATTCTTGAGTTGAGGCCAACTTTTTTGGCTGCTATTAAGGAAAAATCAGTAAGTAAATAATCGTATTTAGTATCAATATTACCATTAATTTCTCTGCGTTGAAAAAGTTGTCGAGACTCTATTTTTGTGTTTAGAGACCAATCATTTTTTAGTTTTTTATTGAAATTAAGCGATGGTAAACCACCAAGCTGAACAATACTTTGAGCATATACAGAGCCAGTAAACTGTATAAACAAAAAACACAAAAATTTACATATAATTTTAGTATTCAAGGTGGCTACTATTTTTAAATACAATTTTTGATTTGGATATTAGCTTACCATAGTTGTCGAATAAATACTCATACAAATCGACTTTTTTTTGTTGGGTGCATTTGACAATTAGCTCGTATTTAGTTTTTTGATAATTGAATGTATTTTTCAACTTAAAAACTGATAATAATTCTTGTTCACTACCAGTAAATTGCTTTTGAACTTTTTCAACCTTATATCTTGAGCAATCTAAATTAAGATGTGCAGAAATGGAGTCTCTCAAAATAGAATCTAAGTCCTTCCATTTCATTTCCAATTCAATGTCTTCAATATTTCCAACTATATCAAATTCAATGCTATATTTTAGGTTATCTAGTTTAAATTTTGCCTCAATACTTTCTGTGTCAAGACCTTCTTCTCTATACCATTTAATTTTTGTTTTAATGTCTAAAGAATCAATAAAAATTAAAGCTTTTGAAGGGACATCTTTTGACTTTATTCTACTTTCTTTTTCAAATTTGTCTTGCGCAAAATAAGCGTTTGAGATAGTGAAAAATAATATTAAAAATAAGCATTTACGCATTCGTTTTCTTTTTAATCATTTTATTCATAAACACACTGTTTGGAATGTTTACTTGTTCGTTTTCTTTTGTTTTTAAAACAACAAAAAATAAACCGATGTCACTTATTCTACCTTCTATTTCATAGTCTTTATCAATTACCTTAATGGTGTCATCTAATTTAACAGAATGATTAAAAAATATTATTACACCAGATGTAATGTTTGATAAAATAGACCATTGTGCAAATAATGCTATACCTATAACCGTTAGCACAGAGCCAATAAAAACAGCAAGTTCAGATTGATCTACTCCCCAGATTGATAAAAGTATAATTATGAAAGTAGATATAATGATTATATTAAATGCCATTTTTTACAATTTTACTCCTGCTTTTTAAAGAGTTATTTCCTGAGACTATTGTGTCAATATATCGGGAAATTACAAGCTTTATTATTATGAATAAAACCACAGCAACTGCTGTTTCTATAATCTGCATTTTCATCATTTCAATTTTTTGTTATGAATATACCTAATATTCTTATTGACAAAGTTAGCAGAAAATGGTTGCAAAATCAATACTCCGATTTTAACAATTTTACTTCTATACTTTAGTTTAATTTATTTACTAATAATTACAATAAAAGGTCATCAACTTTGCCCTAAGCAAAGGTTATGAGATGGAGGTGGTGAGGGATTTTGTTTAAGAATTTTATGTTTTTTTGTTAATTAGTTTATTTTCAAAGCCGCAAGCAACTTTCAAAGCAGAAGTATAATTGTCTTCTATTTTATAAATTCCTTGATGGTAATAACAGTATTGACAAAAGCTTAAGCTGACTGTCCTACTCATCTTTGGACAAAATACAGTTTCCCATTTTGAGTTAATGGATTTTTTAGTTTTGATTCGACCAGTATTTTCATTATAGTAGGTGTCAAAATCGTACTTGGGATGTTCTTCAATAAATAAGAAATCATAACCTTTTTCTTCCAAATTAGAAATTACGCTTTCCTTGGCTATTTTTTTCTCATTCTCAATTTCTTTTTTTTCAAAAAGTTTATTTCTATTTTCTTCCTCTCTATTTTTTTGATTTTCGAGATACTTATCGTAAAGTATGCTTTCTTGTGAGTTATAAATCCAATGTTTTGAGTTCAAATCTTCCTCAAACAAATTTTTAATACCGTCAATATTTAGTTTTCCATTTTTTAAAGGTTCTATGTAATTTAAGTTAATTTCTATGCAGCTTATATTTAAGCTTTTTATTTTGTCTTTTTTTGTTTCATCAATTGCGTGAGTTTTATAAAACTCAATTATAAGTTGTTTTTTATCGTTTATTAAGATTGAATCAGGTTTTATTTTTATCTCATCTTTAATTATGAACTCTTCGGATTTTACTTCCTTAAATAATATAGTCATTGGTTCTGATAATTCAACGTTGTCTTTAAATAAGGAGGGTATTTTGAATTTTTTAGTTTCTGATAAAACTTTTTTGGCAAGTAAATGTATTGCAGTTTCTTGTGCTCCAGGGCAATCACTCCCACTTAAATGAGCAAAATGTGCAATTTTTTGTCCTTTTTTTAGCGGCTCGTTAATATTTTTATTTTCATTTTTAGCGACCAATTTTTCCCCACAATTAGGGCAAACACAATTACATTTTTCGCCAGTTTTTACATCATAAATACCGACTAATTGATTGTCTTGATTTAACGCTATTTGTAATTTCTTCTCTATCATTAACTACTATCAAACCTACAAAAAATCCTCAATATCTTCATCACTCAATCACTTCATCACTCAAAATCCCTACCTTTGCACCATGACAACCCAAGAACAACTTGTAGAATTATCAAAGCGTCTGGCTGCGCTGAGGGGGTATCTTTGACATCGACCAAAAAACCATCGAAGTTGAAGAAGAAGAACTAAAAACACAAGACCCTAATTTTTGGGACAATCCCAAAGAGGCCGAACTCATCGTCAAAAAACTCAAGCAAAAAAAATTCTGGATTGATAGCTACAAGCACTTAAAATCTG
>CAYVVI010000007.1:0-27761 GCA_964455265.1 uncultured Flavobacteriales bacterium
TTACCAAACGCTCGAAGCCCAAGCCAAAACCACTGTGTGGCACAGTACCAAATTTACGTGTTTCTAAATACCACCAAATATGTTCTTCGGGAATGTTGAATTGTTTGCATTTTTCCAACAATACATCATAACGTTCTTCACGTTGGGAACCTCCTATAATTTCGCCAATTCCAGGGAACAAAACGTCCATGGCTGCTACTGTTTTTTCATCATCATTTTTACGCATATAAAATGCTTTAAATGCCGCTGGATAGTTGTATAGAATTACTGGTTTTTCAAAATGTTTTTCTACTAAATAACGCTCGTGTTCGCTTTGTAAATCAGTGCCCCACTCAACAGGAAACTTAAATTTTTTCTTTTTGTAAGGCGCAGAATTTTGTAAAATGTCTATCGCTTCTGTGTAAGTGATGCGTTCAAAATTATTGCTCACTACAAAGTTCAAACGCTCTAACAAACTCATGGTTTGGCGCTCGTTTTGTGGTTTGCTGTTGTCTTCTTCTTTTTCGCGTGCAGCTAAAAATTCTAAGTCTTCTTTGCAGTTTTCAAGTACGTAATTGATAACGAATTTTAAGCAGTCCTCGCCTAATTGCATGTTGTCGAACAAATCGTTAAAAGCTACTTCGGGCTCTATCATCCAAAACTCTGCTAAGTGGCGTGTAGTGTTAGAATTTTCTGCACGAAACGTAGGTCCAAAGGTATATACTTGCCCCAATGCCAATGCGCCCAATTCTGCTTCTAACTGACCACTAACGGTAAGGTTGGTTTCTTTACCAAAAAAATCTTCTTTGATGTTAATTGAGCCATCTTCATTTTTAGGAAGATTGTCTAAATTTAAAGTAGTAACACGAAACATTTCGCCTGCACCTTCGGCATCAGAACCCGTAATAATAGGCGAGTGCAAATAAAAAAATCCTTTATCGTTAAAAAATTTGTGAATGGCATAACTTAAATGATGACGCACACGAAATACCGCACTAAACGTATTTGTTCTAAAACGTAAATGCGCCTTTTCACGCAAAAATTCTAAGGAATGTTTTTTAGGTTGTAGCGGATATTCTTCTGCGTTGGCTTCGCCTAAAACATCAATGGTTTTGGCTAACAATTCTACCGTTTGTCCTTTCCCTTGAGATTCTACCAAAGTACCCGTAACACTCAACGCAGAACCCGTAGTAATTTTCTTTAACAATGCTTCAGGGTAGTTTTCAAAATCTACCACAATTTGAAGATTGCTCAATGTAGAGCCATCGTTAAGTGCGATAAAACGGTTGCTACGAAACGTGCGCACCCAGCCCTTTACACACAATTCTTTCCCTACTAATTGCGGGTTGGTAATATCTGTGATTTTTGTTCTTTTCTCTAACATTCTTTTCTAATTGATAGGGTGCAAATATATGGTTTTTGAGTGTTTTATTTGCTCGTCATCTTGAAACAAGTTTTTGAGGAAATCACGTTAAAAACGGATTACTCATTTTCTCTCTACCAATGGTGGTTTCTGGTCCGTGGCCGCAATACACGGTATAATCTTCAGGTAGGGTAAACAGTTGCTCACGTATGGCTTTGAGGAGTTTTTCGTGGTTGCCACCGGGTAAGTCTGTGCGTCCTATGCTGCCCGCAAACAAGCAATCGCCATTTATTACATATTTGTCTGTATGATTGATGAATACCACATGCCCTGGTGCGTGCCCTGGCACGTAGCGAATTTCAAACTCGGTATTGCCAAAGGCAAATGAATCACCATGTTGCAATTTTCCTGATGGTTCGGTGGCTTCTGCGTAGCCATCAAATCCATACACGTGGGCGTAAGTTTTTACGCGTAAAAAAGTTTCTACATCTGCGCTGTGGTTTTCGGGAGTTAGTCCGTAAGTTCTGCACACAAAATCTGCACCTAAAACGTGGTCTATGTGGCTATGGGTAAGTAATAGGCGTTTAGGCGTAATGTTGTTTTCCGAAATAAAATCAGCAAGTGTTTGCTGCTCTTGGCGCGAATAACAACCAGGGTCAATAATAATTCCCTCGTGTTGGTCGTTGTATAGTAAATACGTGTTTTCGTAAAAGTCGTTAAACGTAAAAATTTTCAGTATTGTAGAACTCATCCTCTGTTTATATGTTTAATTATTGTATATCTTTACGTAATCAAAGATAAAGTGAGAAACCTTTACTACATAGCGTTTTGTTTGTTTTTATTCGCGAATACATCTTTGCGTGCGCAATTTTATAGTGGCACAGCGCAAGATTTTTCGGTATCAAAGTTAAATTATAAAACCCACGAGTGGCGTCATTTCGACTTAGATAAATTTCGTGTTCACTTTTATGGGTTTGATGGTGCAGAAGAAATGGCCGAGAAATTAGCGAATGTTGCAGATAGCTCATTAAGACGCATTCAAACCTACTTCGATACCAGAATTGACAACCCAATTGACATTGTGTTATTTAGTTCGTACTACGATTATTTGCACAGCAACATTGGCACAAACACCCTAAGAGAATTAAATATTGGAGGAACCGCCCCTGTTGATAGGTCGAGAGTGGTGATTTATGCTACTGGAAAAAATGACGAGTTAATTCGCCAATTAAATGAAGGCATTGCAGGTGTAATCATCAACAATATTTTTTTTGGAGGCAACTGGAAAGATGCGTTAAAAAACAGTACGCTTCTTGATTTACCTTCTTGGTACATTGAAGGATTGAAATCCTACTTAGCTACTGATTGGATAAATACCATAGACAATCATGTACGTGTAGGAATATTGAGTGGAAAATATCAAAAAATAGGCAGATTAAAAGGCCATGATGCAAAGTATGCAGGGCATGCTCTTTGGAAATTTATTGCTGACTCCAATGGAGATAATGTAATACCGAACATCGTTTATTTAGCGCGCATTAGTGCCAATATTGAATCGGGATTTGCCTATGTTATAGGGTCTAACATACCAAAATTATTGGCAGATTATAACAACTATTATTCTAGAAGATATGGCAACGAAGCGTTTGTAAACAATCCTATAGAAGCAGAAAAAGTGGATGTGAAACTTAGCAAAAGAGAAACATTACTTTCTTTTTTAATGAGCCCAGATGAAAAATATGCTGCTGCTGTATATAGAAAAGAAGGAAAGTTTAAAGTAGAGCTTTTGAATTTGCAAAAAAAATCGTCCAAAAAAGTATTTAGCTCTGGGTATAAATACGTGCAGTATCAAGATGCTTTTGCTCCAGTTTTAGCGTGGCATCCTTCCTCTCAAACAGTTGCCTTGATGTATAACAAAAAGCAAGAAGTTATTTTAGAATTGGTTGATGTAAATGGAAAATCTGATAAAAAACAACTGCCCGAAATTGATGCTGTAGTGAGTGCTAATTATTCGCCAGACGGAAGAGAAATGGCTATTTCAGCAATCCGAGGTGCACAGTCTGACATTTACTTGTACACTGCCTTGGGCAATAACATGATTAACCTTACAACAGACACACATGCCGATTTATATCCAAGTTTTTCATTAGACGGCAACACCATACTATTTTCATCGGATAGAAGCGGAGGAAAAACCAACGATATTTATGAAATCAGTAAGCAAGGTAGCAATTTAATTCAGGTTACTTTTACACCCAATGTGAATGAACTAATGCCAATGGTTTATGGAAAGGAAGTAACATTTATTGCCGATAATAACGGGATTTATAACCGATATTACGCAAGAAAAGACAGCTCTATTTTAGCTGTAGATACGGTAGTTCATTACAGTTATTTTACTGTAATAACTCCTATAAGTAATTTGCCTTATAGCATTAACAATTATCAAGCACTAAACAACAGCAGATACGCTGTTCAAATGGCTACCAAAAATGGTGTAGAGTTTTATGTTTTTGACAAATCAAAAGACAAATCATTTACTAAAGAAGAATTACTGAATACGGCACACATTAACCTTTTGTTGAATCCAATAAAAGTAAAACGTGTTGGCGATAGAAAACAATCAACTGTAACTACCAATTCGGATGGAAAAATAACGTACGAAAAAGAAGTTGTAAACTTAAGTGAATCTGAAACTAAACAGAAACAAAAAACGACCAGCCCAAGTGTAAGACCAGCCATTATAAAGCTTACTATTCCAAGTCCAAAATTTAATTCAAAAGAACTTACGCTTACACAAATAAGCACCCAGCTTGACAATAGTTTTTTAACACCGAATTACCAATACTTCAATCAAAACGGATATTACAATCCAGGGTTTAATACTACCTTGTTTGCTACCATGCAAGATCTTTTTGACGATTACTCTATTCAAGCAGCAATAAGACTTCCGTTTAATTTTGACAGCAATGAAGTGTTGTTTCGTTTTGAAAACAAAAAGCGTAAAATTAAAAAGGGAGCAGAGGTTTTTAGGTCATCCATCTACGAAAATATTCTTTATCCCAACTCGAAAGAATATCTATCAAGAACCCACATGTATGAATTCAATACGTTTGTGTCTAAACCATTAAATTTAATTTCTGAGGTAAAACTTCAGGGAGGAATTCGTCATCAAAGTCAAGCAACATTAGGACAAGTTTTTCAAAATAATGTGTTTCCAGATCAAACACTTGATATACCAACAAAGCTAGATTATATGGGTGTTTTAAGAGCATTTTATGTACTTAACAACAGCTATTCTCCCGAAACCAATACGCGCTATGGTTTTAGAATGAAACTATTTGGAGAGTTGTTTAATGACCTGCGCAATTTTTCATCAAGAACAATGGCAATTGGAACAGATATTCGCCACTATCAAAAAATACATAAAGGTATTGTTTGGGCCAATCGTTTGTCGTTTAGTACATCTTTTGGCTCACAAAAGATTTTATATTATTTAGGTGGAGTAGATAATTGGTTTTTCCCAAAATTTGATAAAAACATAGCAAGACCCGAAGATGGTTCTTATCTATTTCAAACCATTGCGACACCTATGCGTGGCTTTATTCAAAATGCAAGAAATGGAAGTAGCTTTGCGGTAATTAATTCTGAATTTAGAGTACCATTATTTCGCTATTTTTCTCCAGAACCATTGCGTTCAGATTTCTTAAATAACTTTCAAATTATTGGTTTTGGTGATGTAGGTTCAGCATGGACTGGTGCCAATCCTTACGATAACACAAATGCATTTAACGTTAAAATAGTTGCAGAAAAAAACATTCTTGTAAAAATTCAAAACAACCAAGAACCACTCGTTTATGGCTATGGTTTTGGAGTAAGAAGTAAATTATTTGGCTACTACATACGCGTAGATTGGGCATGGGGAATTGATGACGGTAAGCCAACTAACGCAAGATATGTATCTTTGTCACTAGATTTTTAAAAACAAATGAGCACATCAACAATTATAATTCTTGTTTTAATTGGTCTTTTTGCTGGTGTTTTAGCAGGTTTTGTAGGCGTGGGAGGCGGCATCATAATAGTGCCTGCACTTATTTATTTTTTAGGACTAACTCAACACCAAGCACAAGCCACTAGCTTAACGTTAATGCTTCCGCCGTTGGGGGTGTTGGCAGTTTACAATTATTACCAATCTGGACAATTAGATAGGCAGCTAATGATTTATGCTATAGTTATGGCAATTACGTTTGTAGTTGGCAGCCATTTTGGGTCAAAAATTTCCTTAAAAATGTCTCCTCTTTTGGTAAAGTTTATCTTCGGAATAATCATGTTATATGTATCTATTAAAATGATTATTTCTGGCTCAAAACATTTTCTTGAATGATAGAAAAAATCAAACAATTAGCCGAGCAAAATTTTCAAGAGATAGTTGAAATAAGACGTCATTTACATCAACATCCTGAACTCTCTTTTCAAGAATTTGAAACCTCAAAGTTCATTCAACAAAAACTTACCGAGTGGAAAATTGAATTCACTTCAGGGCATGTAAAAACAGGCCTTGTAGCGTATGTAAAAGGAAAAAACCCTGATAAAAAGTGCGTGGCCTTACGCGCAGATATTGATGCACTGCCTATTCAAGAATTAAACGATTTACCGTTCGCTTCAAAAAACAATGGCGTTATGCACGCTTGTGGACATGATGTACATACTTCGTCATTATTGGGTGCTATCAAAATTTTAAACGAACTCAAAAATGAATTTGAAGGCACGATAAAATGTATTTTTCAACCAGCAGAAGAGGTGTTGCCTGGTGGCGCATCACTCATGATTAAAGAAGGTGTGCTAGAAAATCCAAAACCGATAACTATTCTTGGACAGCACGTATATCCTGAATTGGAAGCTGGTAAAGTGGGCTTTAAAAAAGGGCAGTACATGGCTTCTACCGATGAAATTTATTTAACAATAAAAGGCAAAGGCGGACACGCTGCATTGCCGTTCAAACTAAAAGACCCCGTGTTGGCAATGGCTCAAATTATAGTAGCGTTGCAGCAAGTGGTGAGCCGTTGTGCAAAGCCGAACATACCCTCTGTTTTGTCGTTTGGAAAGGTAACGGCAAATGGTGCTACCAACATCATTCCTAATGAAGTTTTTATTGAAGGAACATTTAGAACTTTTGACGAAGAATGGCGCAAGCAAGCACACAATCATATTCGTGAAATTGCAGAAAACACAGCAAAAGCAATGGGTGTAATGTGTGATGTAAAAATAGATGTGGGCTATCCATTTTTAGTAAATGATGATGACACCACGCAAAAATGTATTGATGCTGCCAAAGAATTTTTAGGCGAAGAAAACGTAGTTGATTTAGAAATACGCATGACAGCAGAAGATTTTGCTTACTATTCACAAATTATTCCTGCGTGCTTTTATCGCTTAGGAACATCCGATTCTACAGGACTTCACACACCAACATTTATGGTTGATGAAACCGCCTTAAAAACAGGAATGGGATTGATGGCTTATTTGGCGGTGAAGTAGTAATTGTTTTATTGTGTTTAAACACTCTTCGACTCCGTTCAGTGTCTGTTCAGGATGACGAAATGAACATGGGGTTAGCGTAAACTAAGGAATTATTTAGGAGAATAAGTTACAGGGCTACACTGAGAAAAAGGAACATCTGCGTTCATAGGAAACTGATAATCTTTGATAAATTCATTTAAGAGTTCATCAAATCTCACTTTCATTTCTTCGCTTATTTCGGTATTGAATTGGTATAAGAAATAATCTACTTTACCATCTTTATTAAAATATATTCGGTTCCAACAACGAGTGGTTGTTTCCCATTTGAAGTTATTAGAGCTTAAGAACTTTCCGAAATCTCTTAGTAGTTGATAGTATGCCTCAGAAAAGGCTTCGAAATTATCATTAAACACAGCTAACGAGTCATAGGAATGAATCCCGCTTTTGTAAATACTGTCTAATTTCACAATTGTAATACCTTCATCAGTTCCTCTTTTTATGGTCATCGCCTTTTGGCAAAAAGCAGATGATGAAAGGAAAATAGCAAAAGTTAATAGTATTGATTTCATAGTATAGGGATTAAAGAGTTTACATTTTAATTCGCCATTTCACTCATAAACTTTATGCGCATTAAGCGTATTTCTTCTTCAGAATAGTCTCCGCCAAATTCTTTTAAAGCATCTTCTAAAGAGTCGGTTTCTGCTTCCATAAAGTAGTCGTAAATCTCCTCTTGAACATCCTCATCCATTACATCATCAATATAATAGTTGATGTTTACCTTTGTTCCAGAAGCAACTATCGATTCAATTTCAGAAATAATTTCATTAAGCGTAATGCCCTTTGCTTTGGCAATATCATCAAGTGGTAGTTTACGGTCAATGTTCATAATGATATGTACCTTTAACCCAGATTTATTTACCACAGATTTCACAACTAAATCTTGTGCGCGCTCAATATCGTTTTCTTCTACATATTTAGCAATCAACTCTACAAACGGCTTTCCGTAACGGTTTGCTTTGCCTTGCCCTACACCGGCAATGTTCTGTAGTTCTTCTATAGTTATAGGATACTGAGTAGCCATGTCCTCTAACGATGGGTCTTGAAAAATAACAAAAGGAGGTACGCCTGTTTCTTTAGAAACCTGTTTGCGCAGATCTTTCAACATTTTAAAAAGAACTTCATCAGCTACATTTTTACCACCACCTTGTTTGGTAATGATATCATCGTCTTCATCAGCACTACTATAATCGTGTTCTTTAAGCAATGTAAACGAAGTAGGGTTTTCTAAAAATTTCTGCCCTGCATCGGTTACTTTTAGCATGCCATAAGTTTCAATTTCTTTGCTTAATAATCCAGCAATAAGAGATTGTCTAATAGCGGCATTCCAAACAGCTACATCGTATTCTTTTCCTGCGCCATACTGAGGCAATAAATGGTGTTTATACATTTTAATTTCGGAAGTATCTTTCCCTAATAAAATGTTACAAATATGAGCAGCTTTGTGTTGTTCTCTAACTTCCAATATGGTTTCTAAAAGAACAGCAACAAGCTCTTTACCTTCCATTGTTTCACGAGGATTTTTGCAGTTGTCGCACATTTTGCTACACTTGCCATCGTCATACTCTTCACCAAAATAATGTAGCACAAATTTTCGTCTACACACAGATGTTTCTGCGTAAGATACCATTTCCAGAAGAAGTTGTTTGCCAATTTCTTGTTCGGCTACAGGTTTTCCTTGTAAAAAATTTTCAAGTTTTTCAATGTCTTTATAGCTATAAAAGGCAACGCAGTTTCCTTCGCCACCATCTCGACCAGCACGCCCTGTTTCTTGATAGTAGCTTTCTAAACTTTTAGGAATATCGTGGTGAATTACAAAGCGCACATCGGGCTTATCTATACCCATACCAAACGCAATAGTAGCTACTATTACATCGGCATCTTCCATTAAAAACATGTCTTGGTGCTTGGCGCGCGATACAGCATCTAAGCCCGCATGGTAGGGCAATGCTTTAACGCCATTCACTTGTAATACCTCTGCAATTTCTTCTACTTTTTTTCTGCTTAAACAGTAAATAATTCCGCTTTTACCTTGGTGAGATTTTACGTATTTTATTATCTCTTTTATTACGTCTTTTTTAGGACGAACTTCATAGTAAAGGTTGTCACGGTTAAAGGAATCTTTAAATACTTTAGCATCTAACATGCCTAAGTTTTTTTGAATGTCTAACTGAACTTTTGGAGTAGCAGTAGCCGTAAGTGCAATGATAGGAACATTATTTATGGCCTCCATTATTGTGCGCAATCTTCTGTATTCTGGGCGGAAGTCGTGTCCCCATTCTGATATACAGTGTGCTTCATCAACAGCAAAAAACGAAACGTTTACAGAAGTTAAAAAGTCAATATTTTCTTGTTTAGTTAATGACTCTGGCGCTACGTATAATAATTTAGTGCGTCCTTCGGCAATATCTTTTTTAACTTTAGTAGTTTCTGTTTTGTTTAGAGATGAATTTAAAAAGTGAGCAATACTATCGTCTTCACTTACATGACGAATGGCATCTACTTGGTTTTTCATTAAAGCAATAAGTGGGGAAATGATAATAGCTGTACCATCAAGCATTAAGGCAGGCAATTGATAGCACAAAGATTTGCCACCGCCTGTAGGCATAATAACAAAGGTATGATTACCATCAAGAACATTTTTTATAATGGCTTCTTGCTCTCGCTTAAAAGAGTTGAATCCAAAAAATTTCTTGAGGGCATCTTTAATCGTTAGCTCCGTTACATTTATCATTTCAGACATCTAAAAATTTTGATTTAAGATTTACAACACTAATTTAAGGCAAATTGCGTTAACGAAAGCGTAAAATGTAATTTTTTTTATGGAAACATGACAAGTTTCATGTTTGCGCCATACTAAAGCCATAAATGCTTACATTTGGTTCGTCTTTGTAAAAAGAAAAAATTGCATGTCATCAGATAAAGAAATGTCGTTTTTAGGTCATCTTGAAGAATTAAGATGGCGCTTGTTTCGTTCGGCTATAGCAATAGTGTTATTTGCAGTTACGCTTTTTATTTTTACAGAATCTGTTATAGATACTGTATTTATTTCAATGTCGAAACCAGAGTTTTATACCTATCGGTTTTTTTGTTATTTATCAGAAGCTCTTCAATTAGGAGATACCTTATGCGCAAACAGTATTAACTTACAATTGCAAAGCACACAAATGATGGGACAATTTACAACCAATATGTATTTTGCTTTTATCGGTGGATTAGTGATTGCATTTCCATATGTTTTTTATCAAATTTGGACATTTGTAAAACCTGCGTTAAAGCAAGAAGAATTGAATGTTTCTAAAGGGGTGTTATTTTTTGGATCTCTACTGTTTTTTTTAGGTATAGCTTTTGGCTATTATTTAATTTCTCCTTTGTGTGTGCAATTTTTTGGTAATTATTCCATGTCTTCCGACATCAAGAACGATTTTACAATAAACTCATACATTTCTGTAATTACTACCACTACACTTTTTTCTGGGTTGTTTTTTGAGCTGCCGATTGTAATGTACATCCTCACAAAACTCGGTATCGTTTCGCCAGATATACTAAAGCGATTAAGAAAGCATGCTTTAGTAGTTATTTTAATATTGGCAGCTATAATTACACCGCCCGATGTGGTGAGTCAAATAATAGTTGCAATCCCAATAATGGGATTGTATGAAATAGGCATATTAGTTTCTAAACGCGTTGTAAAAAATCGAAAACAATGAGTAAAGTAGAAGAGTTTAATAGTTATCGTGAAAAAATGAACGACCGAATTTTAGGTTCAGAAAATTTGGTTATAAAAAGATTTTTTAATTTAGACGCCAATACGTACAAAGAAGGAGCTGTTCCTACTCGAGTAAAGGAGATGATTGGGTTGGCAGTATCGCTTGGGTTGCGTTGTGATGACTGTGTAAAGTATCACACACAAAAGTGTTATGAAATGGAATTAAATGAAGAAGAATTTTTAGAAGTAATTTCTATTGCTATGCTTATAGGTGGAAGTATAACCATACCTCATTTACGAAGAGCAGTAGAGTTTTGGGATGAACTAAAACTGCAAAATAAATAAAACCGAGCCTTACATATCTGATTGTTTTCCTTTTCTTTTTTTCTGGGAGTCTCATTGCCCAAAAAACAAAAGTGTATGGTATTGTTATAGACTCAGAAACTAAAGAGCCGTTAGCATTTGCTTCAGTACAATTTAAGGACACAAAAATTGGTGTTACTACAGATTATGAAGGTAAATATGTGATAGAGTCATATTATGCATCTGATTCTTTAATGGTAACATATCTTGGGTACAAACGTTTGTCCAAAAAAATAAAAAAAGACGTGGAACAAGCCATAAATTTCGAACTCGTGGTAGAGGGAAATATTATGGAAGAAGTTGTGGTAAAAGCTACAAAAACAGAAAATCCAGCACATGTGATTTTTAGAAATGTTATTAAAAACAAGCCAATAAATAATATGGCTAAGCTAAAGGGCTATCAATATGAAGTGTACAATAAGGTACAGTTTGACATGAACAACATAGATGAAGGCTTTAGAAATAAAAAATCCCTAAAAAGATTTGATTTTATTTTTGATAATATGGATTCTTCAGAAACGGAAAAACCTTATTTACCTATTTTACTTTTTGAAACCCTTTCTGACTACTACTACAGAACGTCTCCAACCGAAAGCAAAGAAATCATCAAAGGAAGTAGAATGTCTGGAATTGATAATGAATCTATTGCAGAATTTGCTGGGCAAATGTATCAACAAGGAAATCTTTATGATAACCACTTAAATATTTTCGGAAAAACATTTATAAGTCCTTTTGCTGATAATGGCCTTCTCCATTATGATTATTATTTAGAAGATAGCGCAACAATAAATGGACTTTGGTGCTATCAACTTATCTTCATGCCTAAAAGAAAACAAGAACTAACATTTGAAGGAAATGTTTGGATTCATGACACAACATTTGCAATTAAAGAAATATCTAGTAGCATTTCTGAAGACGCTAACATAAACTATGTAAAAAGACTAAAGATTAAACAAGTTTTTGAGCAAGTAGAAAAAGAAGTATGGATGATTACTAAGTCTGAAATGATTGCAGATATAAATATCTCCGACAAAAATTTAGGGTTTTACGGTAGAAAATTTACCTCCTATAAAAACTTTGTTATTAATCAGCCAAAACCAACAAACTTTTTTTCTATAGAAAAAGTAGAACTCTTAGATAGTGCAAGATTAAGAGATAACGAATTTTGGGAAAGTGTTAGACATGACTCCTTAACAAAACATCAAAAATCAATTTATAAAATGATTGATACGTTAAAGAATGTACCACTTGTAAGAACTTACATTGATGTAATAAGAACCGTAGTAACGGGATATAAAAAACTTGGGCCTGTTCAATTTGGACCATGGTTTACAGTTTTTAGCTTTAATGATGTTGAGGGCGGTAGATTTAGATTTGGAGGAAGAACAGGTCCAGAATTTAGTAAAGTAGTTGAGCTTTCTGGTTACACCGCTTATGGGCTTACAGATGAAAAATTCAAGTTTGGATTAGGCACCAGAATAAATCTATCCAAAGAAAAGCAAAGAATGTTGCATGTAGTTTATAAAAATGATGTTGAACAACTTGGGGCAAGCCAAAATGCATTTAGAAACGATCATCTTCTAACCTCTCTCTTTAGAAGAAACCCGTATAATAAATTATCTCAAACAGAAGAATATAGAGTTGCCTTCGAAAATGATTGGTTTAGAGGATTGTCATCCACTATACTTGTGCGAAATATTTCGTTTTATCCGTTGGGTATTATTCCATTTCAGAAAACCTATGGCGATGGCGAAACAAAACATTTTAATAGAATTACTGCTTCTGAAATAACCCTTCACACTAGAATTGCTAGGGGCGAAAAATTTATTGAAGGAGTTTTTGACAGAAAAAGTTTGGGCACTAAAAATCCTGTTGTTCAATTACTCTTCACACAAGGGTTTAGAAATGTTTTAGGAAGTCAGCACAACTATCGAAAAATATATGGGTCGTTTGGACATAAAATTCATTTAGGTATATTTGGAAAATTAGACTATGAAATTGAAGCTGGAAAAATATTTGGAACCGCACCCTATCCATTGTTAGAGGTGCACGTGGGCAACGAGTCATTTATTTCTAAAACGTCCACGTACAATATGATGAACTTGGTAGAATTCGTTAGTGATCAATACGCAGCAATTAAATTAACACATCACTTTGAAGGATTGATACTAAACAAAATACCTTTGCTTAGAAAGCTAATGTGGCGAGAAGTGGCTACGTTTAAAGCAGTTTATGGCTCATTAGATAGCAGACATTTAGAGTTAATGGATCTCCCATCGTATACTACATCATTAAGCAAAATGCCTTATATGGAAGCATCTATTGGGGTTGATAATATTTTCAAACTATTTAGAACCGACCTTGTTTGGCGTTTGAATTACTTAGACAATGAATTTGATGGTATTAAAGTTAGTGTTTTCGGAATTAGATTTGGCTTAAGCTTGAGCTTCTAACAATTTTTCAATGAAACTTTACACAAATAACATACAAAAAACGTATAAAGGACGCAAAGTAGTAAAAGGCGTTTCGGTAGAAGTAAATCAAGGCGAAATTGTTGGTTTGCTTGGCCCCAATGGAGCTGGAAAAACTACTTCGTTTTATATGATTGTAGGCCTTGTTCGTCCAGATGAAGGCAAGGTGTTTTTAGATGAGGAAGAAATAACCAACTTGCCCATGTACAAGCGTGCGCAAATGGGTATTGGCTACCTTCCACAAGAAGTTTCTATCTTCAGAAAGTTAACGGTAGAAGATAACATCAGAGCCATTTTAGAAATGACTAAACTTTCTAAGCAAGAACAAGCCGATCGATTAGAACAACTGCTCGATGAATTTTCGTTACATCACGTTAGAAAAAATTTGGGGAATAGTTTATCTGGCGGAGAAAAAAGACGCACCGAAATTGCACGCGCTTTAGCCGTTGATCCAAAATTTATTTTATTAGATGAACCCTTTGCAGGCGTTGACCCTATTGCGGTTGAAGACATCCAAAGCATTGTGTCTGATTTAAAAAAACGCAACATTGGTGTGCTCATTACCGACCATAACGTGCAAGAAACCCTATCTATAACCGATAGAGCATATCTACTTTTTGAAGGCGGCATTTTAAAATCAGGAACAGCAGAAGAACTTGCTTCTGATGAGCAAGTGCGCAAAGTTTACTTAGGGCAAAATTTTGAGTTGAGAAAGAAGTAGTCTTTACGCTTCTTTTATTTCAAATGCGTAAGATTCCATAATCTGATTGCAAAGCAATTTTTTACATGCTTCATCAACTTTAATCTCTGCAGTTTTTTTGTCTTTTGCATCAATGTAAAGCGTAATGTGCTTACCAATACGCACGTTGCTAATTTCACTCAAGCCAATGTTAGGCATGTTTTGAGATACGGCCTTTCCTTGTGGGTCTAAAATTGCCTCTAACGGCATCACATCAATTTCTGCTTTGAATTTCATTGCTTGAGTAGTTGTTTATTAGTGAAAAAATCAGATACAAAAGTACAATAATAGGAAATGTAAGCGCTATAAAATTTATCAACACACAAACTATTAGTGTGATAATTGCTGAAAGTAAAAGCATCCATCGGTAACGATTTTCTGCAAAAGCAAGGGTTTTAAATTTTAAAGAAATCATTGGAATTTCTGCATTTAGCAGTAAAGCACTAATAACCGACACCCCAATCAGGATATACAACGTTTGAGAAAATGACCATTCTAAATGAGAAGCTACAAAAGGCAGCGAGATTAGCAACAGAGTGTTTGTAGGGGTATTCAATCCAATAAAACCTTCGTTTTGTCTGGTGTCTACGTTAAATTTAGCCAACCTATAGGCCGAAAGAGCTGGGGTTAAAAGCAATAAAAACACAAGAGGATAAATTGCAATAAGTTCTGATGCTGTGTTTAACCCACTTTGCTCTAAAATAAAGAGAAGCAGAAAGAAAAAAGGAGCTATGCCAAAGGTAACAACATCTGCTAAAGAATCGAGCTCTTTACCTATTGGGCCACTCACCTTGAGCAATCGAGCCGACAAACCATCAAAGAAATCTAGCACAGATGCAACTAAAATGAAGATTAAAGCGTCTTTAAAACGGTATTCAAACACTAATAAAATGGCCAAACAGCCACAAATTAAATTGCCTATCGTTAATAAATTTGGAATATGTTTTTTAAAAGACATTAAATTGAGTTATGTTTTTCCACAATTTATTAGCAAATTTGTGGTTATTAGTTCAGTTTATTTTGAACCAAAACTACGTAAATTTTTTATTTTAAAATTTTATTAAAGATAAGCATGAAAAAATTTAAGTATGTTTTGCTTTCTGACCTTTTAAAAAAAATATGACAGAAAAATAGTGATGAAAAAGATTTTAACCGCCATATTAATCTCCATTTCTTTTCTTGGTTTTTCACAAACCGACCAAGAAATTATGGATAAAATTGCGCCTAAGTACAGCAATGAATTTTTAAACATTGGTGTAGGCGCAAGAGCTTTGGGTATGGCAGGAAGTGTGATTGCTTCAAGCAACGATGTAACCTCTGGCTACTGGAATCCTGTAGGATTACTCGACTTAAAAGAATTGCAAATTGGCTTAATGCACTCGGAGTATTTTGCAGGTATTGCTAAATATGATTTTGCTTCTATCGGCAAGGCCATTGATTCAAACTCTGCTATTGGGTTGTCATTTATTCGTTTTGGTGTTGATGATATTCCAAACACACTTGAGTTAATTGATCAACAAGGAAATATAGATTACGATAGAGTTACCACTTTTTCTGCTGTTGACTATGCCTTTATTTTTTCTTATGCCAGACGCTTAGCAGCTAACTTAGAAGTTGGAGGTAATGCAAAAATTATACACCGTAAAGTAGGTCAGTTTGCAAAGTCGTGGGGCTTTGGTATTGATGCTTCTGCTAAATACAAAAGAGGGCCTTATACATTTGCGGTAGTTGCAAGAGACGTAACCTCTACATTTAATGCATGGAGTTTCACCTTAGACCAACGCACCAAAGATGTGTTTGAACTTACAGGAAACATCATTCCAGAAAACTCAATAGAATTAACATTACCCCGAATTATTTTAGGCGCATCACGTGAATTTGATATAAGCAAAAAAGTATCTGCCCTTGCAGAGATAAATCTTATAACAACCTTAGACGGAAGACGCTACACCTTATTAAGAACCAATGTTGCAAGTTTCGATCCTGTAATTGGATTTGAAGTAAACTACATGAAAATAGTTTATTTGCGCGGAGGAGTGGGCAACATTCAACGCGTTAATTTACCTGGTGAAATTCAAGAAACATACTTTCAGCCAAATTTTGGGGTAGGGCTAAAAATTAAAACCCTGCAAATAGATTATGCCTTGTCAAATATCGCTAACACAGGTATTGGCATGTATTCAAATGTTTTTTCATTAAAATTTGATATCCCAAAACAGTGAGAAAAATAGTTTACATATCTCTGTTTTTATTTGGAATAATTTCTGCAAAAGCTCAGAACGGAAACGAGTGGATTAACTACTCTCAAACCTACTACAAGTTTCCAATTGTTGAAAATGGAGTGTATAGAATTACCTATAACGACTTACAAAATGCTGGTTTTCCAGTTTCAACAACAGATCCGCGAAACATTCAAATATTTGGACACGAAAGAGAAATTGCCCTTAACGTTGAAGGAGAGAATGACGGTGTATTTAATCCATCCGACTACATAGAATTCTATGCCCACAAAGCAGATGGTAGATTAGATTCTTTACTCTTTGTAAATCCTTCAGACCATCCAAATAAATTTTACAATTTCTTTAACGATACAATTTTCTATTTCATTACTTGGAACACTTCAACAACCAACAAACGCTTAGCAAAGAGAAATAGTAATGATTATGCATCATACCCTTCGCAACCGTATTGTTATGTAAAAGCAAAACATTTTGGAAAATTTTATTTGTATGATAGATTTAACAACTATGTGTCTGACCCCAGATATATGACTGGAGAAGGGTTTAATGGCAATTGGATTGGAAGAGGAGATGCTGTTGTAGAGTCTGTTAATTTGTCTAATGTCTACAGCACTTCAGGGGGTCCTAATGCTAGGGTTTATTCAGCATCAAAGTCTAGCAATTATGATAGTGGATTTAGCACCAGAAATAGCCATGTCAGAATTTCGTATTCATCGGCCCCTTCAGTTTTTACAACTGTTTTTGAAGAAACAAGAAACAACCAAAAAGTAGACAAATTAGTTTTTAATATTCCAAACAGTCAGCTATTTAACGGAACTTATCAAATGAAGTATGAATTAATAGATGATTTAAGTTTAGACCAAGATTTGTATGCGTGTTCAGAATTTGAAATTAATTATCCTCACACATTCGATTTTGAAGGAAGAGATTATTTTGAGTTTAATTTTCTTTCAGATATAGCGCAGCCATTTGTCAAAATTGATGCCTTAAATACTGCGGGAAGTAACTTAAAAATAATGGGAATAGCCAACAACGATGTATTGGTGAATGTGTTTAATGATGGTCAAAATAGATTTGTAATTCCCAACAATATTAGCTCCGATTATGTTCTATATGCTCAAGAGGCAGTAAAATCTGTAACAAACATTAAAAGAGCTACTGCCACAGGACAGTTTCAAAATTATCTTGCAGAAGGAAATTCTAACAATTTAATAATCATATCACACCAAAAAATTTGGAGCAAAGCTGTTGAATACACCCAATACCGTTCAAGTTTAGCAGGTGGAGGGTACAATGTTATTTTAGCAGATATTGATGAAATCTATGACCAGTTTGGTGAGGGCGTTCCAAAATCATCTTTATCTATCAGAAGATTTCTGAAAGCATCACTAGATACTTGGACAGATGTTCAAGGTGTTTTTCTTTTAGGTAAAGGTATCCATAACGCTGTTCACATAGCCAACGGACAGTGGGGAACAAGAAATAACACAACGGCATATGAACGAACGCTAATTCCAGTGTTAGGCGCACCTGCAACAGATAACATGTTTACCATTGGCCTTAAAGGTGATTGGAATAAAATGGAAATTCCAGTAGGTAGATATGCTGCTCAAAATGCTAATGATGTTGATTTGTATTTGAAAAAAATCATTGAGTTTGATGCCAACTTAGTGACCAATAATCCAATTTATGATGTTGAAGAGAAGGCATGGCAAAAAAATGTTTTTCATTTTATTGGAGGTGTAAGCGGAACTGAACAACAAAGTTTTTTAGATGCAACTAGATCAGGTAGAGCATTTATTGAAGGAGTAAATTTTGGAGGCGAGGTTTATGAATATTTAAAAAACAGTAATGAGCCAGTAAATCCTGCTGATTTGTACATGCTTACGGATAAAATTCGAGAAGGGGTAGCATTTATTCAGTTGTATGGCCACTCAAGTTATAGCGCAGGGTTTGATACTAACTTAGACAATCCCAACAATTGGGATAATAAAGGAAAATACCCAATAGTTATCGCCAACGGATGTAATTCGGGAGATTTGTATAACAACTCTACAACCTATAGTAATAGTGAAGAATATGTTATCACAAGAGATAATGGAGCCATTGCCTACATAAGCACCACTACATTTGGTTATCACCCTTATGTGGGAGTTATCACCGCAGAATTCTACAAAAACGTATCTCTAACAAATTATGGTACAACTACAGGAAACAGTATTGCTAACGCCATAAGTACGCGTTTAAATTCGTTTTCAGATCCTATTTACGTGTCAAGTATGCTAACGTTTAATATGCATGGAGACCCCATGATTAAAGCATATCCACATGAAAAACCTGAATTAATAATTCCAGACTTTGGGATTACAATTGCCCCAGAATTACCAACTCTCGAAGATCAAACAATACAAGTAACCGTTGATGTATATAATGTTGGAAAAGCAACTAATGAAGAATTTCTATTAGAGCTAATTAGAACTTATCCCAATGGCGTTGATTCTGTTTATTCAAAAAGAATAAATGGAGTAAAAAGTGTTACTAAAGTTTCGTTTGAGTTACCTCTTGATCCTGCACTTGCCGAAGGTATAAATGTAATTACAGCCAGAGTAGATATACCATCCTTTGTTGAAGAAGCTTACGATGAATTTTCAAACAATCAAACATCAAAAAATCTATTTGTACTGCT
Organism: uncultured Flavobacteriales bacterium; assembly: GCA_964455265.1. GTDB lineage: Bacteria > Bacteroidota > Bacteroidia > Flavobacteriales_D > Parvicellaceae > JBKHVV01. The sequence goes on from CAYVVI010000007.1 coordinate 19,128, forward strand.
AAATGGAGTGGCTCCAATTATCCCTTACGAGTTTGCAATTATTGGCGAAGAAGATAATTTGTATGCCTCCACATTTAACCCCGATCAAAAAAATCTTACCTATACAGTAGAGATAGATACAACGGATTTATTCAATAGCATAGGATTAAGATATGCAGATATTACATCTCCTGGAGGAACCATTACAATCAATCAAAACAATTGGTTAAAAAGAGTTGATAATACATCATCACCTCTAACATTTAAAGATAGCACTGTTTACTTTTGGAGAGTTTCTGTAAAAGATGAAAACAACTGGAGAGAAAGTTCTTTTCAATATATAGAAGACAAATATGGTTGGGGTCAAGCACATTTTTTCCAGTTTAAGAACGATGAATTTAACAAACTAATTTACGATAAACCACTTCGTAATGTTGATTTTGATTTTCAAGATGCTCGAATTACAGTAAATATGTACTCTAACCCAACCATTCCAGACGTTGTGTCAATAGATTATAAAATTTTTAATACTGTAATTGACTACGCAGGTGGAGGACAACTTTCACCAGCTATAATGGTAGCAGTTATCAATCCTGATGATTTAACACCATGGGGTACACCAAAATGGATGGACCATGACAATGACCCAGGTACACCAGACGAGCTTGTAAATTCCACTCATTTTTTTGGTCAGTTTAATGAGTATGGCTCACCAGGTAGGGGCGGCCCAGACTTTTATTTTGCTTATCAACAACACGAACAAACACAACTACAATCAATAGAAACGTTAATTAGTGCTGTTCCTGAAGGACACTATATTTTGTTCTATACATTTGGAAATGCAACGTATAGTAATTGGGATGCATTGTATCCTAATCTTTACAATGTTTTTCAAAGTCTTGGTGCAGATCAAATTGTTGCAGGAAATGATGATAATGTATTTGCTGTATTGTGTTTAAAAGGCGAACCACTGTTAACGAAGCAATATTACTCACCACCTGTTTTAACAAATAATGAGCTTCACCAGTGGCAAGAAACATTTCCTATAACACCCGTTGGTTATATCACAGCACCAAAAGCAGGCCCTGCTAAAGAATGGAGCGCAATTTACTGGCAGCAAAATCCAAAAGAAACTATCACAAACGATTCTACACATCTTTATGTGTATGGCGTAACTCATAATGGAAACGAAGTTTTACTTACAGATAGAGTAATGACCTTAAATGATTCTATAAAAGACCTTCATTTAATTGCAGATGCATCCACATATCCATACCTAAAACTAAGGGCTCGTTTTGGCGATAAAATTGACTTAACCCCAGCGCACCTTCAGCGTTGGCAAATATTGTATCAACCCATACCAGAAGCAGCTGTAGAGCCATCATTAGGGGTTTATTTTACAGCTAAAGAAAACAAAGTTCAAGAAGGGGAAGATGTTGCCTTTTCTGTAGCATTTAAAAACATATCGAAAATTGATATGGACAGCATATTGGTTAAATATTGGATTACGGACAGAAACAATAAAAATAAAACGCTAAGAGAAGTTCGTTTAGCGCCACTATTGGCAGGTCAAATAATGCACGATACATTAAGATTTAATACTCTAAGTTATCACGGGCAAAATACGCTTTGGTTTGAAATTAATCCCGTTTCTACTGTTACCGGAAAACAAGACCAACTAGAGCAACATCAATTTAATAATATTTATCAAAGAGGATTGCTTGTAGAGAGAGACAAAGAAAATCCAATACTTGATGTAACGTTTGATGGTATTCATATTTTTGATGGTGATATTGTAAGCCCATCTCCTAAAATTTCTATTCGATTTAACGATGAAAACAAGTATTTAAAATACAGTCAAGACAGTGATACTTCTCTTGTTAGAGTTTCTATTATACCACCAGGGCAAATAGCAGAGCAGCAAATTTACTTCATGAACGGTAAAGGAGAAAGAGTGCTAAATTGGAAGTTTTCTGGGGGTACAAAAAATGAATTTTTAATTGACTATCAACCAGAAAGTTTGCCAGACGGTATTTATAAATTAAAAGTACAGGGCTCAGACAAGTCACTTAACGTTTCTGGTGATATGAGTTATGAAGTAGAATTTGAAGTAATCAATGCTTCTACTATTACACATTTTTATAACTATCCCAATCCATTTTCAACACGCACACAATTTGTGTTTACGCTTACAGGAAGCGAAATTCCTGACGAAGTAAGTATTCAAATTATCACCATTACAGGCAAAGTTGTGAAGACGATAACACAAGCAGAATTGGGTCCAATTAACATAGGAAGAAACGTTACCCAATACTATTGGAACGGTACGGACGACTTTGGTGATGTGCTAGCAAATGGTGTTTATTTGTATAAAGTAACAGCAAAAATTAAAGGCGAAAACATTGAGCATAGAGAAACATCTAAGGATAATTTATTCAAACATCAGTTTGGAAAAATGTATATAATGAGGTAGAATAGTATGAAAAAAATAGTTTTTCTTTTTTCTTTTCTCTGTTGCTTTTCTATATCAAAAATTTATGCTCAACGCCTGTCCTCATCTGCAAAAATTTCTTTAATAACATGTGACGTTGGCGATGAGATTTATTCATTGTTTGGTCATACGGCTATTCGCATTTCAGACCCAGAAAAAAACATAGAAGAAATTTATAACTACGGAACTTTTGATGGTTTTGAAGATAACTTTGAACTCAAATTCGCACAAGGAAAATTAAACTATTGGTTGAGTAAGCAAACCTTAGAAAATTTCTTGATGGAATATGAATACTACAATCGAACGGTATATCAGCAAACCTTGAATTTAACCAACGATGAGGTAAATGCCATTTACGCATTTTTGCTTGAAAACTATAAGCCCGAAAACAGAAAATACCAGTACGAATTTTTCTACGATAATTGTGCTACACGCGTAAGAGATGTGTTTCAAAAGGCATTAGGAAGCGCTATTATTTGGAACAATCACCCTTGGCATAATCAGTTTACGTTTCGCCAGTTAATTGCAAAAGATTTAGTAAAAACACCACTCACACATTTAGGTATTGATTTGGTGCTCGGAAAAAAAATTGATGTAAATGTTACAACACAAGAACTCATGTTTCATCCCATTTACATGATGGAAACATTCGATTTGGCTGAACGAAAATTAGGCAGCAAAACCGAAAAATTAGTTACTGAAAAAACAATTTTATTTCAAGGTATTTCTAGTAATGTTTCATCTACAAACACCCCTTTGTATGTTGCATGGAGTTTGTTTTTTCTGGCAGCTATACTAACATTTTTCAGGTTGAATAAAATCGGTTATGTTTTTGATTTTTCACTTTCCTACATTTTTGGTTTGTTAGGTATAGTTTTGTTGCTCATGTGGTTTGCTACCGACCATTCTGCCACTAAGTACAATTTTAATTTATTGTGGGCATCTCCATTGTTGTTGTTGTTTCCTATCCTTTATAAAAATCAATCAAAACAAGGTTTTGCGCTACTTACAGCCCTATTGTTTTTTGTGTTTGCAGGAGCGTTTATTCTGCCTCAAGAATTCAATTCGGCTGTAATACCATTGGTTCTGGCTTTAGGGTTGAGGTATTTTCATAATTATAGAAAACTCTCATGAGAAATGTATTAATTCTCATTATAATTTTTGTCATTTCTATACTCGTTCGAGTTCCAAACCTAGATAGACCCATTTCTAAACACCACGAGTTTAACACTGCTTTTTTTCTCATTCCTATGGAAATTTGGCAGCAAGAAGGTATAGCTAAGCATGGACTTCTTCCTCCTTATAATTATACCAATGCTAATGATAAATTCATAGCAGAACCCATTGGTGTAGAAGATGGCAATAAAAATGGAACCTACTACTATTTGTCGTTTCCATCGCTTTCCTACATTGCTCCTTATGCTCTTTTTTCTCTTTTTAATATAGCCCCAACAGCTCTTAGTTTGCAGGTATTTAATTTAATGCTCCACCTTGTTGTGTGTTTATTGTTGTTTGGTATTTTTAGTAAAGTGTTTACAAGCAATTCAGCGCTTTTAGGCGTTATATTTTATATGTTTTCGGCAGGCACACTTTGGTTTCATGGCAATGGTTACACACACCACATTTTCGCCATTTTTTTAGTGGTTATATCCTTACATTTTTTGACTAAAATTGTATTTGAAAACATGCTCAGTAAAGTAAATGGTTTAATGTTTACGCTTTCGCTAATACTCCTTTTTCTAACGGAGTGGATTTCGATTTTTCTCGCATTTATTCTAGTAGTTTTTAGTATCGTGCATTTCAAAAAAAATTCAGCGTATAAAAAACTTATTCTACTTACGTTTATAGCAGGCGTGTTGTCTGCATTAGTTTTATCCGCACAATACAGTTATTATTTTGGTTGGCAAGATTATTTAGATTATCAGCTCAATCGTTTTTCTTACAGGTCAACATTAGTTAATGACACCTTGAGTATTGGTGAGCAAATTTTTTCGTGGCTTAAGTGGACTGTAGTTTCCTTTGGCGCTTGGATGTTGTTAATAGCGGACTTCTTATTGCTAGTGCTTATCAAAAACAAGAATGATTGGAAGATAAATCACAACGAAAAATTATTGTTTGCGCTTCTGTTTTTTCCAGCATTTCTTTATCACATTGTGTTCATGGAATTTACCCTAGTTCACGATTATTCCGTAATTATCGATGGTTTGTTTTGGGCGTTTTTACTTGCATTTTTATCCAATCGCATCAAGCTTTCCGCAACCAGATTAAACATTTTTGCTTCTGTTGTAATCGTGTTGTCTGTGGCTCAGTACTATGCCATCAACCGACCAGGGAAATACAATCAAAATGGTGATTTATACTCGATTTATCAAGACATTGGTGAAATCATAAAAGCTACATCAACAAGTGATGACACCATTTTTATAACTGGCTTTGATGAATCCGTTAACCAAAATAATCCACAAATTATTTACTACGCTAAGCGCAATTTTAAACCCGTTAATAATGAGCTAGACGCACAAACATTCATGCAAGAATTTAACAGGCAAAGTGCTAAGTTGTACGTTCTTGATAAAGGAAAAATAGCGCAAATTAAATCCCTTACTTTGTCGGATACATTTTAGCCGCTTAAGGCACAGAATACCACATAATTTTTTACCTTCGTCCACACAATTAAAACCATTTTACCATGAGTAAGTACGATGTGGCCATTATTGGCTCAGGACCTGGAGGATATGTCGCAGCCATTCGCTGTTCTCAGTTAGGCATGAAAGTAGCCCTTATCGAAAAGTACAATTCACTTGGAGGCACTTGCCTAAACGTTGGTTGTATTCCGTCAAAGGCATTATTAGATTCATCCGAACATTATTTTAATGCGGTACACAATTTTGAAGAGCACGGAATTAAGATAAAAGACGTTAAGCCCGACATCAAGAAAATGATTGCCCGTAAGACAGAGGTGGTAAAGCAAACCTGTGATGGCATTAATTTTTTAATGAGCAAAAACAAAGTAGATTTGTATCATGGATTGGGCTCATTTGTAGATAAAAACACGATTAAAATATCTGGCGAAAAAGAGCAAACCATTACCGCAAATAAGGTAATAATTGCCACGGGCTCTAAACCCAACTATTTCCCAGGTATGGAGCTCGATAAAAAACGCATCATTACTTCTACCGAAGCGTTAAACATGCAAGAAATACCAAAGCATTTAATTGTAATTGGCGGTGGTGTAATTGGCTTAGAGTTGGGTTCTGTGTATGCACGTCTAGGTGCTGAGGTTACTGTTATTGAGTTTGCGGATTCTATCATCAGTACTATGGATGGTGCTTTAGGTAAAGAACTTCAAAAGATTCTTAAGAAAGAGGGCTTTAAATTTAACCTAAACCATGCTGTAGAGAAAGTTGAAAACAAAGGAAAAACAGTGGTAGTTACTGCTAAAAATAAGAAAGGAGAAACGGTTACGTTTGAAGGCGACTATTGCCTAGTTTCTGTAGGAAGAAAGCCTTACACCGAAGGTTTAGGATTAGATAAAGCGGGCGTTAAACTAGACAACAGAGGAAGAGTTGAAGTAAACAGCCATCTTGAAACCAATGTGCCAGGTATATATGCCATTGGCGATGTTGTTGTAGGCCCTATGTTGGCTCACAAAGCCGAAGAAGAAGGGGTGTTTGTTGCCGAACTAATTGCAGGACAAAAACCACACATCGATTATAATTTAGTTCCGGGCGTGGTGTATACATGGCCAGAAGTAGCATCGGTTGGTAAAACCGAAGAGCAACTAAAACAAGCTGGTGTAGAATATAAAGTAGGTTCGTTCCCTATGCGCGCGCTTGGTCGCTCACGTGCAAGTATGGATGTTCAGGGCTTTGTAAAAATATTAGCCGATAAAACTACCGATGAGGTATTGGGTGTGCACATCATTGGTGCACGCGCTGCCGACTTAATCATGGAAGCCGTAGTTGCTATGGAATTCCGCGCATCTGCAGAAGATATTGCACGCATTTGCCACGGACACCCAACTTACTCTGAAGCCATTAAAGAAGCAGCTTTGGATGCAACGGATAAGAGAGCATTGCATATGTAATCAACTTTAGTTAAACGTTATTGGTTATAAGTTAATGGTATGAATTCGTTTGAAGATTTAGATGTTTGGAAACATGCAAGAGAGTTAAGAATTAACATCTCTAAATTATCGAAACAACTTCCTTCAACTGAAAACTATAAACTAAAAGACCAACTGGTAAGAGCATCAAGGTCAATAACTGCAAATATTGCAGAGGGTTTTGGCAGGTTTCATTATCAAGAAAATATTCAGTTTTGCAGACAAGCCAGAGGTTCTTTATTTGAAACATTAGACCATCTTATTTGTTGTAAAGATGAAAGCTATATTGATGAAAAAGTACTTGAGGAATTAAAACAACAGATAAATGAAGTAAATCGTTTATTAAATGGATACATAAATTACCTGCTAAAAGCCAAACAAAACAATACCAGCAAATAACCAATAACCAATAACATATAACTCTTGTCTCGTAGAACAGCAATATTACTCATCAATCTTGGCACGCCAGATAGTCCATCGGTAAAGGATGTGCGCAAATATTTAACACAGTTTTTAAACGACCCACGTGTAATAGATTTATCGTGGATAAAACGAAAACTCTTAGTTAACGGTATCATTGTTCCGTTGCGTGCGCCCAAATCGGCTAAAGAATATGCCCGTTTGTGGAAGTTGAACAATGGCACATCACCATTGATGGAGCATGGCATCAATCTTAAGAATAAACTGCAAAAACTCTACCCAGAAAACGTAACGGTGGAGTTGGCGATGCGCTACGGAAACCCATCCATTTCGGATGTGTTGGCGAGAATGCAAAAAGAAAATTACGATTCTATTGTGGTGGTGCCTCTCTATCCGCATTACGCTTCTTCTTCAACAGGAACAGTGGTAGAAGAAGTAATGAACGTAATAAGCAAATGGTGGACGATTCCAGACATAAAAATTGTTGGGCAATTTTATGATCATCCTGCATTTATTAAGGCGTTTGCTGAGGTTGCTAAAAAATATAACCCTGCGAACTACGGCCATATTTTATTCTCGTATCACGGTTTGCCTGAGCGCCATGTAGATAAAGTGTATTTTGATGCCAAGCCCTGTGCCGACCATAATTGCGAGCACGAAATAAGTAAAGAGAATAAGTTTTGCTACAAAGCTGCTTGCTACGAAACTACGCGTTTATTGGCTAAAGAAATGGGCGTTTCTATAGATAAGTGCTCTACATCGTTTCAATCTCGATTAGGAAGAGACCCTTGGATAAAACCCTACACCGACCATGTGCTGGAAGATTTAGCCAAAAAAGGATATAAAAATCTACTCGTTTTTTCACCTGCCTTTGTTGCCGATTGCTTAGAAACGCTTATTGAAATTGGCCACGAATACAAAGAGCAGTATATAGAGCATGGTGGTGAAAATTTGCAACTGGTAGAAAGCTTAAACAGCAACGATGTTTGGGTAGATGCGCTTAAAGAGATTTTAAATAGTTACATTTAACTAAAGCTATGAAAAATCTTCTGTACATTTTTTTTGTCTCAATAAGCTTAGTTTCATGTGTTGAGACTACTGTCAACGAACAGAAAAGCGATTTACAAGTTAACTATTGGAATCCATCTTATGACACTACTTATTTTGAACAAAATATTAAAGTAGAAAACGATGAATATATTCTTCAAATAAAATCTTATTCAAAAAATGATAGTCTTTTGACTTCATATGATTCAACTTCAAATTATAAAATCGTTGGACACAACTCTGTTGTCCATCTTCTTCTAAAGAAAGGAGATTCACTAGTGTTAGATAAAGTATTGACTAGGGAAAATTTCAAAGATAGTATGGACACAGATTTTTATAATTATTCTTTACTGACAGGAGTTAATTATGAATCTGTAAGATCTAATAGAATTTATTGTCAAGCATATTTATGTATGCCAGATTCGGATTTTTGTTATCAAACTGATTTTGCAATATTCTTCCAAACTGAAAAAAAGGGGCAAATAGACTATTGGAATTTTAAATTGAGAGAATACGATAACTAAAAGCAACTTTTACCTTCGTATCTTTAGCGCCTAATGCAGCGCATTCAAAAAAAAATACATCATTTATC
>CAYVVI010000008.1:0-25551 GCA_964455265.1 uncultured Flavobacteriales bacterium
AGTTGTGCCGAGTATATTGCCATTAAAAATTTCGCTTCAGAAGTTGTATTAGTGGATATTAAAGAAGGTTTTGCAGAAGGTAAAGCTATGGACTTAATGCAGTGTGCAAGCTTAAATGGTTTCGACACGCAAATTACTGGTAGCACTAATGATTACAGCAAAACAGCAGGTAGCGAAGTAGCTGTAATTACCTCTGGTATTCCACGTAAACCTGGAATGACGCGTGAAGAACTAATTGGAATAAACGCTGGCATAGTTAAAGAAGTAGCCGCTAATCTTATTAAACATTCGCCAAATGTAATTTTAATTGTAGTGAGCAACCCGATGGATACGATGGCTTACTTAACACACAAAGCTACTGGCTTACCAAAACACAGAATTATTGGCATGGGTGGTGCATTAGACAGCGCTCGTTTTAAATACAGATTGGCAGAAGCATTGGGTTGCCCTGCTTCTGATGTAGATGGTATGGTTATAGCAGCCCATAGCGACACAGGTATGGTGCCTTTGATTGATAAAGCTACAAGAAATGGTGTAGCTGTATCTCAGTTTTTATCTGCAGAACGTATGCAAAAAGTAGTTGAAGACACTAAAGTTGGTGGTGCTACACTTACTGGCTTATTAGGAACTTCTGCTTGGTATGCACCAGGTGCTGCAGTAAGCGAAATAGTAAGAGCCATTGCTCAAGATTCTAAAAAAATGATTCCTTGTTCTGTAATGCTTGATGGCGAATACGGACAAAAAGATATTTGCTTAGGTGCACCATGTATTATTGGTAAAAATGGTGTGGAGAAAATTGTTGAACTTTCTCTAAACGATGCTGAAAAAGCAAAAGTTGCTGAAAGCGCAGAAGGCGTAAGAGCTGTAAACGCTTTATTAGCTGATGTAGTAGCTTAATAAAAATCATCTATAATTATAAAAAGCCACGAGTTTAAACCTCGTGGTTTTTTTATGCGTTATAATTTACTAATTGCTTGAAAAATTTTAGCGTCTTCATCGGTAAAAGCTACCTCTCTTCTACTCATCATTTTTTTAGCTACATCAATCGCTTTAGGCAAATCAAATTTTACAAAACCACTTGCTCCACCCCAGCTAAATGACGGAATGTATTTGGGAGGGAAGTCTCCTCCGTAAATATTAGCACTAACGCCCACTACTGTACCAGTATTAAACATGGTATTAATACCCGATTTAGAATGGTCTCCCATGATTAAACCACAAAATTGAAGCCCAGTATCAACAGCTCTTTTTTGGGTGTAAGAATATACTTTTATTAAACCGTAGTTGTTTTTTAAGTTAGAACAATTGGTATCGGCACCTAAATTGCACCACTCTCCTATTACAGAGTTGCCTAAAAAACCATCGTGTCCTTTGTTTGAATAGGACTGCATGACTACATTGTTTACTTCACCGCCAACTTTACAATATGGTCCTATAGTAGTAGCTCCATAAACCTTTGCTCCAAGTTTTAATGTGGCATGCTCGCATAAGGCAAAAGGACCTCTAACTAAACTACCTTCCATAACTTCTGCGCTTTTTCCAATAAAAATAGGCCCTTCAGAAGCATTTAAAAACGCCCCCGTTACTTTTGCTCCATCCTCAATAAAAATTTGTTTTTCGTTGACTAAAGTATTGGCTAATCCAGAAGTTTTTGCGCGCACTTTTGTTCTAAGAACAATCTCAAAATCTGCACGTATTTCTTGGTCGTTTTTCTTGAAAATATCCCACGAATGCTCAATTAACGAAACAGGTAAATCGTATTCTACTTTTGTAAAGTTAGATAGAAAATTACCCATGTCTGCATCTGCCGCAGGAAGAGGATTTATGGCTATTAGTTTACCTCTGCATGTTAAAACATGATTTTTTTGTAAATGCTTAACAACATCTGCTAAGTCATCAGTAGGTAACACAGATGCATTTATACCAATACCTCCAAGCTTATCATTGCCTTTAAACTTGGCAGATAAATAAGGGGCTGTTCTTACCGTTGTGGGTTGTTGTAGAAAATGCTCCCACTTTTCTTTAATGGTAAAAATGCCCACACGGAGCTCTGCAACGGGCTTAGTAAATGTTAAAGGTAAAAGCTGCTTATGAGCAGAACCATCGAATAGGGTGTACATGTATGTAAATTTTTATCAAAAATAAAAAACCCCCGCTTAAAGCGAGGGCTTTTGTATAAACTAATGTGTAATTACTTTTGGTGACGTGCGTATCTGTTTTTAAACTTATCGATACGACCTGCGGTATCAACAAACTGCATTTTTCCTGTAAAGAAAGGGTGAGATTTGTGTGTAATCTCTAATTTAACAACAGGATATTCGTTGCCATCTTCCCACTTAACTGTTTCGCTAGATGGCGCACATGATTTTGTTAAAAAAGCATAATCGTTAGACATGTCTTTAAACACAACCATTCTATAATTTTCCGGATGAATTTCTTTTTTCATTTTCGTGTACTTTTATTCTTTTGGAGGTGCAAAAATAGTATTATTTTCTAAATCAAGTATAATTTTTAGAAAGAATTCTGATTAAAAATATACTAAAACATGATATGTAAGCGTATTTATGTTGTAATTTCATGCCAAAATAATGCTTAAAAAGTCTATAATAATATTAATTCCTGTCTTTTTTCTGTCGATTTCACTATTGTTTACAGAATGCCGTAAGCGTGACCAAATATTGACAGATAAATCTGCAAAGCTTGAATTTTCTGTAGATAGCATCTTATTTGATACCGTTTTTACAACCGTTGGCTCTACCACCAAGCGGTTTAAAATTTACAACACCAAAAGCCAAAAACTAATCATATCTGATATTAAACTGGCAAAAGGGACAAGCTCTAACTTTAGAATAAATGTTGATGGCTACCCTGGACCCGACATTTCTAATGTAGAAATTGAACCCAATGATAGCTTATTTGTGTTTGTTCAAGTAACTGTTGACCCTAACAATACAAACACTCCCTTAGTTATTTACGACCAAATTATCTTTAATACTAATGGCAACGACCAACGTGTAATATTAGAAGCTTGGGGGCAAGATGCTTATTTTCACGTAAATGAAGCTATTTGTGGTAATGTAACTTGGCCTACGGACAAACCTCATGTAATTTATGGAATAGTTGCTGTAGGATACCCAAATACTTGTGAAAACTCAACATTAACCCTTCAACCTGGCACAATAGTGCATGGGCATGTAGGCGCTACTTTGTTGGTGTATAAATCCACACTAAATGCTGTGGGATTGCCTAGTAATTTAGTAACATTTAGAGGCGATAGATTAGAAGACTACCTACTCTATCCGGCAGATAGCGTTTCAGGACAATGGAGAGGTATTTATTTTTTTCAACCCAACGAAAGTAGAATAGAAAATGCTGTTGTTAGAAATGCTGTTATAGGTGTTCAAATTGACACACTTTCAATGGGAAATTTCGTTAATTTAAATAAGGTTAAGTTTGAAAACTCTTTATACGCAGGGTTACTTACGCAAGGAGGTAATGTTAAGTCAGAAAATTGTTTGTTTGGAAATGGTGGACAGTACTCTGCAGCTGTAACTATAGGCGGAGATGTCTCTTTTAACCATTGTACGTTTGGCAACTACTGGTCGAATGGAATTAGAAAAACCCCCGCTCTACTTGTTCAAGATTTTTATTTAGATGCCAATGAAAATAAAATACACAGGCCTTTTTCTCGGGCTGATTTTACCAACAGTATTGTATATGGTAATAATGAAAATGAGCTTGCTGCTGTATTATTTAACACAAGCTCTGTATTAAAGCTAACCAATTGCTCGTATAGATTAAAAGACCAAGATGCTTCTATAAACAGCATTTTTGTCAACTGCTTTCGCAATCAAGACCCACTGTTTAAAGAGCCATTTACTTCATGGAACTTCAAGCTTGATGCATCGTCACCTGCTAAAGGAAAAGCAAGTTTAAGCTTTCCTACTCAACTAAACGATGATTTAGAAAGTAAATCTCGTGATGCACAACCAGACTTAGGTTGTTATGAGATGTAATACTTTCCTCCTACTCTAACTTATAAATATTAGATAATCAGTATTTTAAAAAATTAAAAAATAGTTTACATGTAAATTATTTTGATACTTCAATTTTAATAAATATATTTGTTGTGTAAAATATTAACATATAAAATAAAATCATGGAAACACAAACAATCGCAACTACAAAATGGGCTTTAGACCCAACTCATAGTGAAGTAGTTTTTAAAGTAAAACACCTAATGATATCGAGCGTTAAAGGAGAATTTAGAAAATTTAATGCAGCGTTTACTTTAGGAGAAGACAATACTTTTGAAACAGGTAAACTTACAGCAACAATTGATGCTGCTTCGGTATTTACCAATAATGACGACAGAGACAATCACCTTAGAAGTGGTGATTTCTTTGATGTAGAAAACTACAATGAACTTACTTTTGAAAGTTATACTATTTCTAAAATTGACGAAGAAAACTACAAAATTAAAGGCCAATTAACCATCAAAGGAATTACTAAAGAAGTAGTATTAAATGCTGAATTTGGTGGTTTTGCTAAAGACCCTTGGGGAAATGAGAAAGCTGGATTTTCATTTGAAGCAAAGTTCAACCGAAAAGATTGGGGCTTAAACTGGAATGCGGCTTTAGAAACTGGTGGCGTATTGGTTGGAGAAGAAATCAAATTAAATGCTGAAATACAATTTATAAAAGCTTAATAAGCTTAGAGTATAGAATTATTTACAACAAAAAATCCACTTAAATAAGTGGATTTTTTTTGTTTGGTATAGCGGTGTAATTTAGTGTTGAGTTTACTCCTCTCCTCTTTGAAGTTTTAGTTCAATTTTAGCATCAGGATAGCGCATGTGCATATACCTTAATATTTTTTCAGACTGCTCTGTAGTAAACATTTCGTACTGAGTCATAGAATACTCTCTAATTAATTTTCCTTGAAAATATTCAAATTCTAACAACTGAAAATATGCTACAGCTTTTCCTTCATAAAAAACTTCATTTCCCTGAGTTGAAAATTTTTGAAACTCTTCGGGACTAAGAACAAAGGTGTCCTTCTTCGTTTTGCATGATGCCAACCCAAGCATCAATGACATTGATAGATATAATAACATTTTCATCATGATACAATTATACTAAAATAATGTCATTTGGTCATCACTATCTGTGTTATCTTTTCGTGAAGTTTTTTTCTTGTTTGATTTTTTTTCTATTTCAAAACTACCTTTAGTTGCATCTGATTCATTCGTGATTTCAAATTCAATATCATCAGTGGTTTGTTTTTCAACTTTAACAATTTTGATATTTTTCAGCGGTTCATCTTCGTCATCATAATCGTCATAATCGTCTGATTCAATTTCCTGACCTATCGTTTCCTCTATCTCCTCATCGTCTGAACTGCTCTCTAAACTATCCTCTTGTTCTTTAGGCCAATCTTCAGCAGAAGGCAACAACTCAACTGATTTTACCTTTAATTTGGTTAATTGATTTCCCTGTGCTTTTAGTCCTTTAATATCGATAAATGAATTCAGTAATTCTTCTTTATCTGGTAGGTTTTTAGTAGCTTTTAGATGTTTGTTAAAGCTAATTAAAATTCGAGGATTGACTTGTGTAGTAGCTATGACTAGTTGTGAACCTTCGTTTTCAGAAATAAATAAAACTTTTTGTCTTGACGGCTCAACAAAGAAGCGCTTAACAAAATACATGTCTTTAGTAGCATCAAAATAAACGCATGAAATTGGCCTGTTTGGATGCCATTTTTCAATATGAATTAAGTCCTCATCAAACTTGGTAGCCAATTCAAATCCTGTAAGTAAGTACTCACCCGTTTTGTAGATAGTTAAGATTTTGTCTTCACCTTTAAACTCACCTAAGAAGATGCCTCTGCCCTCATCGTTTAAGCGCGAAACTACTTCGTCCCACCATACTTTACGAGCAGATAAAGTTGATCCGCCAACTTCCTTTTGGAGTACTTTACTAATTTTTTCTTTAGTAACTCTGTTACCCGCTGCACCTCTACCTTTAATAATTAGTTCGCCAAAATCAACATCAAAGCGCGCTTTCTTTAAGTTAGGTCTTGGACGAAGCATTACTGAAACCACTTCTCTACGTCCGTTAGGATTAGCAGAAAAATACATCACCTTAGAACCCTTTGTGCCTTTGGTTAAATCGTATTCTTTATCACGGGTTACAGCTGGCAAGTTAAAGCGTTTCATGTAACTATCGCCATTGGCACCGTCTTGATAAATGAGATGGTATATAGTTCGCTTATCGCCTTTCTTCCAAACCGCACAGTGAATAATGCCTTTACCAACAAATTTTTTATCGGCAATTTTGCTTACCATCACCTTGCCTGTTTCAAAAAACACAACGATATCGTCAATATCAGAACACTCTGATATATATTCATCTTTACGTAAGCCCCACCCTACAAAGCCTTCTTCTTTATCAACGTATAATTTTTTGTTCGCTACAATTACTTTAGTAGCCGCAATATTATCAAAATGTTTTAACTCGGTTTTACGCTCTCTTCCTTCGCCAAAGCGGGTTTTCAAATCTTTGAAGTAATCAATAGCGTAGTCTATTAAATGAGCTAAATTATTTTCAACTTTTTCAAGTTCTTCTTCTAATTTAGTAATAAACTCATCGGCTTTTAACGCATCAAATTTTGAAATTCGTTTGATTTTTATATCTGTAAGTTTCACTACATCATCATCGGTAACTTTACGTTTTAGATGTTTAGTGTAAGGTTGCAAACCTTTGTGAATTGTAGATATTACGCCTTCCCATGTTTCTTCTTCTTCAATTCTACGGTAGATGCGTTTTTCAATAAATATTTTTTCTAGCGATGCAAAATGCCATTGTTCTTCGAGTTCTGATTTTTTAATTTCGAGTTCTCTTCGTAAAAGATGAACGGTGGTTTCGGTATTCATTTTTAGAATATCGCTAACCCCTAAAAAAACCGGTTTTTTATCGATTATAACGCATGCATTCGGAGAGATAGATACCTCACAATCTGTAAATGCATACAGGGCATCAATCATTTTATCAGGAGATACACCTGGCGCTAAATGAATGATAATTTCTGCAACAGATGATGTATTGTCTTCAATCTTTTTAACCTTAATTTTTCCTTTATCGTTGGCTTTAACTATTGATTCTATCAACGAATCAGTAGTAGTACCAAAGGGAATTTCGGTAATAACAAGTGTTTTGCTGTCTTCCTTTTTAATTTTAGCACGCACTCGTACCTTGCCTCCTCTTAAACCATCGTTGTAGTTAGAAACGTCTGCCATTCCTCCATTTGGAAAGTCAGGAAAAATCTCTACACGCTTTCCTCTTAAGTGGTTGATGGATTGGTCAATTAACTCCATGAAATTATGAGGCAGCATTTTACATGCTAAACCAACAGCTATCCCTTCTGCTCCTTGAGCTAAAAGCAGAGGAAATTTCATAGGAAGGTTTATCGGTTCTTTGTTTCTTCCATCATAAGATAGTTGCCAATTGGTAGTTTTAGCATTAAACGCCACATGCAAAGCAAACTTGGTTAATCGCGCTTCAATATAACGGGGAGCTGCTGCACTATCTCCTGTTAGGGTATTCCCCCAGTTTCCTTGGCAATCTATAAGCAAATCTTTTTGACCCAATTGTACCATAGCATCACCAATAGACGCATCACCATGTGGGTGATATTTCATGGTGTTACCAATTACGTTTGCTACTTTGTTGTAGCGACCGTCATCAAGTTCTTTTAATGAGTGTAAGATTCTTCGCTGAACGGGTTTTAGACCGTCTTCAATAGCTGGTACAGCGCGTTCAAGAATTACGTATGAAGCGTAGTCTAGAAACCATTCACGGTACAAACCCGATAATGTTACTATACCATCATTATTACTATTATTATGACTCTCGTTGATTTCTTTCATGGATGATTATGCTACTTCCTCCTCTGCTACATCTAATTCAACTTTAAGATTGTCAATAATAAAGTCTTGACGCTCGGGTGTGTTTTTACCCATATAAAAACTTAACACCTCTTCTATGGTTTGTTCTTTTGAAATAAACACGGGTTCTAAACGAATGTCTTCCCCTATAAAGTTCTTGAACTCATCTGGTGAAATCTCTCCTAAACCTTTAAATCGAGTAATTTCTGAAGTTTTCCCTAGTTTATCTAAAGCTGAAATACGCTCTTGTTCGCTATAACAGTAGATGGTTTCTTTTTTATTACGAACCCTAAAAAGGGGCGTTTGCAATATATAAACATGTCCTTTTTTAACTAAATCAGGGAAAAATTGCAAGAAAAATGTGAGCAACAACATACGTATGTGCATACCATCCACATCAGCATCGGTTGCCACTACTATATTGTTGTAACGAAGGTTTTCCATATCGTCCTCAATATCTAAGGCAGCTTGAATAAGGTTGAATTCTTCGTTTTCGTAAACTATTTTTTTGGTAAGTCCATAGGTATTTAAGGGCTTCCCTTTTAAGCTAAAAACCGCTTGTGTATTCACATCTCTAACCTTTGTGATAGACCCACTTGCAGAGTCTCCCTCGGTAATAAACAATGTCGTTTGCTCGCGTTTAGTGTCTTTTTGGTCGGTATAATGAACTTTACAGTCACGCAATTTTTTATTATATAAATTGGCTTTTTTAGCGCGATCACGAGCTAATTTTCTAATACCAGATAATTCCTTTCTCTCTTTTTCTGATTGCTTAATTTTATACTCAATAGCTTGCGCAATGCTTGGATTTTTGTGCAAATAATTATCTAGCTGTTCCTTTAAAAAATCGTTAATAAAGGCACGCATAGATTTTCCACCTGGCTCAATTTCTTGAGAACCCAACTTGGTTTTGGTTTGAGATTCAAAAACGGGTTCTATAACCTTAACGCTTACAGCAGCAATAATAGATTGACGAATATCTACAGGGTCGTATTTTCCTCCAAAAAAATCTTTTATTACTTTGGCTACTGCCTCTCTAAATGCACTTAAATGTGTACCTCCTTGAGTGGTATGCTGTCCGTTTACAAACGACCAATAGTCTTCTCCGTAACCTTTACCATGAGTAAACGCTACTTCGATGTCTTCTCCTTCTAAATGTATGATGGGATACAATGGATCTCCATCCATATTATCTTCTAATAAATCTTTTAGTCCGTTTTTGGATATAAAGCGGGTGTTGTTTAGCTGTACTGTAAGTCCTCTGTTAAGATAGCAATAATTCATGCACATCTTTTCTAGATAAGGCATCTTATAGCTGTAGTTCTTGAAGATGGTGTTATCAGGAATGAACTCTATAAGCGTACCGTTAGGTTCGGTTGTTTTCTCTAACTTGTGGTCTTTGATTATTTCACCCCTATCAAATTCAGTGCGCTTTAGTTCGCCCTCTCTTATAGATTCTACTTTAAAATAGCTTGATAAGGCGTTTACTGCTTTGGTACCAACACCATTTAATCCTACAGATTTTTTGAAGGCTTTGCTGTCGTACTTTCCACCAGTATTCATTTTGGAAACGGCATCCACTACTTTGCCCAAAGGAATACCTCTTCCGTAATCTCGAACAACTACTTTTCCATCATTAATTTTAATGTCGACACGCTTACCATAGCCCATTACAAACTCATCGATACAGTTGTCAACTACTTCTTTTACTAAAATGTAAATACCGTCATCAGGAGCATTGCCATCGCCTAGTTTACCAATGTACATTCCAGGGCGCATACGGATGTGCTCTTTCCAATCAAGAGAACGGATGTTTTCTTCGGTATATTCTACTGGCTTGTGTTTGTCTGTCATGCGTAAGCCCCTAGATAGGGCAGGTAAAATTAGTCAATTTAGAAGGTGATTATTCTTGACAGAGTGCTTAGTTTTCAACAAAGAAGGGTAAAAATCTACTTTTTGTAGAATTTTAGAATGAGTATTGGAAGTAAAAATAGATCGCAAATTACTGCCATAAATAGCGTTACGCTTACTAAAATACCCACATACATAGTTCCTGTAAATGTTGAGCCCATTAAAGAAACAAAACCTGCACAAAGGACAATTGTGGTGATAATAATGGCTTTGCCTGATGATATGAACGTTGTTCTTAGAGCAAGTGCAAGAGGTTTACCTTTAGATAGCTCTATTTTCAATTTATTTAAAAAATGGAGGGTGTCGTCAACAGCTATTCCAAAAGCTATAGTAAATACGATAGAAATCGAGATGTTGATATCTACGCCTAAATAACCAATTATTCCACCAACAAAAATCAAAGGTAAAGCATTAGGAATAAGCGCGATAAGTATCATTCTCAAAGATTTGAAAATAATTCCCACTATAACTATAACTACTAAAAACGCTATGATTAACCCTTGTAATAGGGTCATGGCTAAACCTTTGTTATTTTTATCTATTAGCTCTGCAGAACCTGTAAGTTTAGTTTTTAGTAAACTTTGATTTATGTTGGCATCAATAAACTTTTGCAATTCACTGTTTTTTCTTCTATACACCTTACTTCCTAAGTCCTCTGCCCTACCACTAATTCTACTAATTTTTAAATCATCGCTAACAAATGCTCTAGATTCTAGGGCGTTTTTAATGATACCTTCTATTTGTTTTAATTTTCTTTTGGATGATGGGAGTTCTAAAGAGTTCTCTGCACCCAACTCCATGTTAAAATTAGCTAATTTAACAATTGAAATAGGAGAAATTATGGAACTTACACCATAATTGGTTTTTAGATATTCTTCGAGTTTATTAATCTCCAGTAAAACATCTTTTGAGAAAACATTTTTTTCAGCATCAACAACTGTTATTTGCATTTCAAAAGGACGCGCACCAGAAAATCTTTCTTCAAAAAATTCAAAATTCTTGCGAATAGGATTGTCTTTTTTCACATCCTCTAACACAAAATTATTTACCTCAATATTAGATATTCCAATAAGAGAAATAACTACTAGCAAGAGTGAAACAATAGCTACACTTTTTTTCTGGCGAATGATGAAGTATAGCAACTTGTTAAGTTTACTTTTCCAAAATTTACCTCCTACTTGGATGGCTCTGTTTTGTGGTCTTGGACTTAGAATAAGAATAGATGGAAGTAAGGTAAATGCTAGTATGTAAGCCACCATTACCCCTAACGCTGTATATAAACCAAATTCTTTTATGGGTTCAATATCAGATATGGCCAATGTTAAAAACCCAACTGCTGTTGTTACAGAGGTCAGGAAAGTAGCTAAACCAACTTCTCTAAACGATTTTTTAATGGCGCTAATTTTATCCTCACCATCCCTTAATAAATCAAGATATTTGCTAACTATATGAATAACGTCAGATACCCCAACAATAAAAATGATGGTTGGCAAAATAATAAGTAAAGGGCTAAATGCTTGACCAAATAAAGACATTAAACCAACCGTCCAAAGCATTGATAATAGAACAACAACTATTGGGATTAAAATGCCCCACAATGTTCTAAAGGTGAAGAATAAGATAATTACTAAAATAATTGACCCCAACATTATAAACAAAGACAACTCATATTCGGAAGTCTCTAAATAGTAAAGTTGGGCTGTGCTTCTTCCTGCTAAATGAACTTCTTTAAAATTGTATTTATCTAACAGGTTATTA
Organism: uncultured Flavobacteriales bacterium; assembly: GCA_964455265.1. Taxonomy (GTDB): domain Bacteria; phylum Bacteroidota; class Bacteroidia; order Flavobacteriales_D; family Parvicellaceae; genus JBKHVV01. Next base: position 11,615 of record CAYVVI010000008.1, read on the forward strand.
ATGTTTAAAACCAGTGTATCGCAACCTGTTTTACTTAAATATTCTTTGTGAGTAAGTACTAAACAAACGCTTTCTGATTTGTCATCAATAAATGATTCTGTAAGTTGTCTTAAAGCAAAAATGCGGGTACTATCTTGCTGTAAATTTTGAATAGAATCTTGGAAAAAACCACCAGGAATAGAAAACAGAGAGACTACATTTTCAACATCAGGCAATGAGGATAACTCATTTGCAAAGTTTTTAACTTTTGAAATGGTTTGTTCTTCAAATATACTTTTCTGATGGTTTATGCCAATTAGAAGAAAATCATTATCGGTAGAAAAGCGTTCTCTGTAATCATTAAAAAATTCAGTATCTGGATCGCTTTCAGGATAAAATTTTTCAAAATCGTAATCAAACTTAATATTATAGGCATAATAGGCAAGTAGAGCTGTGAAAGCAACTATCAGAAAAATTACTATTCGGGCAAATGCCTTGGCCATGGTTATAAGGTCTGCAAATATAATTTTTGTAATTGATGTAGCGCACACATAATCAAAATAATATTCTCTAATCGCACATTATGCAATAATTTGACTTTGAATTGTGGCCTAATGGCAAAGATTTATCAAACATCTGGCTAATAATCACTGATAGAAAATCTTCTAAAACAGACATGTCTTCCCTTTTAATAAATAAGTTGTCATTATAAACTAAAGGATAGTTGGTGTCTTTTACACTGCTAATTTTAATTATCTGTGGGCTAACATTTTCTTGGTTAGGGTTTTGTTGTAAAAACATATACCCATATAGAAATAGTTGGCGCGCCTTATCCTTTTTATCGTCTAATAAATCATTTAACCCATTAATTTTAATGTCCTTCTGCTCAACCCTACCAGTTTTGTAGTCAAGTACTCTGTAGTTTCCACCTATGCTATCTATTCTATCAGCAAATCCTCTAATTAACACCGATTTTTGTTCACCATCTATGGTTATGTTAATTGTTGCCGAAAGCTCTTTTTCTAGCTGAGAAACAATAATCACCCCCTTATTTTGTTTTATTAATTCTAGTTCGTTTGAAAGGAAGTTATCTATTAACTTTTGAGCAATATTAAATGATATATAGTTTTTTCCAGTTTTATAAAATCTCGAATATTCTTTAATAAAAGATGTTTCAAGAATTGGTAAAAACTTTTGTTTAAAACTAAGAATGTGCTTTTCGGTGAGTTGCTGATTTAAAGTTGGCTTGTATAGCTCTTCAAAGACGTTATGTATAACCGTTCCTAAAACATTATCCCCTATTTCTTCTTCAATTTCATCTTGCTCTCTTAATCCCAAAATATACTTAACATAAAAATTTCTAGGGCAGGTAATCCACGTGTTTATAGCAGAAGGAGACAATCCCTTCTCTGAAATAAGTTGATTTAATCTTGAGTAATAAAATTCATCTTTATGATACACAACATCATTCTTTGATATCGTAGTTGAACTTTGCTCTATACTTAAGAATTCAATTTTTGATTTATCTAAAAATTCGTGTTTTAATTGAAGTAAATATCTCGACTGCTCACCTGATGAAAACCCTTCATTATCGCTGTTGTAAACAATCCATACGTTTTCAGAACGATGTAACAATCGGTAAAAATAATACGCATAAATTGCATCTTGTTCTTTATAGGTTGGCAAACCATAAAATCGTTTTAAATCATAAGGTATAATGGAAGAATCAATTTTTGATTTTGGTAAAATGCCTTCATTAACAGATGTAATCACTAGGTTTTTGTAGTCAATTAAACGCGTTTCGAGCATACCAATAATTTGAATTCCCTTCAAGGGCTCTCCTACCAAATCTATTTGCTCTGAACCAACAATAGATTTAAAGATTTTTTTAAAATAATTAGCTTCTAGTAAAAATGGAAAATCAGAATAAATACGTTCTATTTTATTTAACGAAGACCATACGATAAATAACGCCTCTTTTTCAAGAGGTGTAATGTGCTTGGATTCTCTTAAAAGTTCTGCAAGCTTAAATAGCGCTTGGTGTGGATGAGTTGAACCATTTTCCCAACGAGCAAAAACGAAAGGCATCAACTCTGTAATTTTCTTAAGCTGATTGGTAGCTTTTTCTAAAAAAACATCATTTATTCTGTCGTTTTTAAATGATAAATCAGAAAATACTTCGTCAAAATTGATAAAGGAAATATTTCTCCTTATGCAGTAATCTTTAAAATAGCTTACATCCCCAACAGATTTACTAATAATTGGGTGCTCTAAAAAATGAAAAACATCTGTAAAATGAAATCTTTGAACGTCTTTAGAGCTATATCGTTCAGAGTTGTCGTGCATTTTTAATACCAAGTTAAACGCATTGATTGTTAGCGTTAACTTGGGAGGATAACCCATAGTAATGTTTGCAGAGTCTGCTAAATCTGGCAATTCATCTAAAATAGGTAATAACAAACTCTGGTCAGACAAAACAATAGCACTATCATTATCTAATATCTGTCTGTTTTGATTAACAATTTCAGAAACTACTTGCGCTTGAGCTAAATCATTGGGCGCAGCAATTATGCGAATTTTATTTTTTGATGCTTCTGTATTTTCTTTAATCCACTCTTTATCTACGTTTAGTTCTTTAGATATTTTGTTGTAAAAATAGGCAGCTTCGTGTCCTTCAATGTCAAGATAATACTTGTCTATATCAAATATTAATTCGGCTTTGTTTTTTCGTTGTAAAGATTTAATAATTTGCTTCTCGCTATTAGACAAGGCATTAAATCCCACAAAATAAAGTTTTGAATATTGTATTTCATCAGAAAGTTGGTCTATGGAATTAGCTACTTTGCGGTAAGCTCCACCAGAGGTAATTAGGTCTTTTTTCTCTAAATGAAGATGTAATTCTGTATATAATTGATTAATGGAATTCCAAAAATCAAGGTAATTTATTTGAGCATCACTTAACTCTGTAGAATTAAAACTCCAGTTTTCAATTTCTTTTACATTTCTTAAATCAGAAAAAATTGCAGAAGGATCTATCAAATATCTGTCTACTTCAGAAAAATCTGAAAGCAAGCCAGGAGCCCATTTTACAAAGCTATCAAACGATTCTGCATTGTCTTTTTTAATAGATGTATAAACATTATAAAATTCAAACAATAGCGATGAAGAATCGATGATGTTTTTAGAATTATGCTCTGAAATAAAATCGTTGATTGTAATAATGTCAGGCATAAAAAACGAAGCGGAAAGTTGCTTTTTAAATTCGTTTTTTAAAAATAAAGCAGCTCGTTTAGAAGGAATGACAATAGCTATTTCATGCATTGCATCTTTGTGCTTTGCAATAACATTTGTTGCTATTTCTGCTAAAAATGGTTGCACTTATTTATTAAGCTTGAATCCATTTTTAATAAATCCAACAAACTCTGAAAACATCACTTTGGATGTAAAAACTTTTTTAAAAACAGCCAAGAAGGTAGATTGCTCCTTATCTTGATTTTCGGCAGTAGAAACTGGTGTAATTTCTTCATCATCTTTAGATAAAGTGATGTTGTTCTCAAACAATATTTGAGATAACTCGTCTGCTTTCTTAAAACTCTTGTTAGCTTTTTCTTTGTAACCCAACTGTTCTTCTAACATCCCTAAATTATTGTATGCAACCGCATCTTCTGGGTCTAGCTCTATGCATTTTTTATAATCCTCAATGCCACCTTGAACATCTCCCATCGAAGCTTTCACAAAACCTCTACTTGAATACCTGTAACTATTATTAGGTTCAAGATTAGCGGCTCTATCCAAAAACTGTAAACTCTCGGTTTTTCTATCTAAATTAAACAAAACCACACCTATTTCTGATAATATATCAGGATTATAAGGGTCTTGTTCAAGTGCCTTTAAAAAAAATTCGTAAGCTGCAGAATAATCGCGTACTTTCTGTTTTTCTTTAGCTAATGATAAAAAATCCGTATTCATGTTATTACTTTGTGGGTTATAAAATTACACTTTTTTAAATGAATTTCCCTCAATATCGAAAATACCCTAACAACAAAGCTTATTTCAAGATACTATCAGAAATTGAGTTTGAAGAAATTTCATACATAGGTAACAAACAGCTCGTTCAAAAAGTTGTAGCCACTACCTATGCTGAAAGACTTTATATAGCAGATATGTTATCTAATTCAAACAATTACTATTTAATGAGTAATGAAAGTGAGTATAGAATGGCTTTAAAATGAAACTAACAAGCTGTTTGTAACAAAATGTTGAAACAAGCATTATTAGTTACGATAAATTCTTGCATATTTGTTTATCTTAAATTTTGGCAAGATTTTAGATAATTAAACTAACATGAAGCACTTAATTTTAATAGCATTTATCTTTCCTCTTGTGGTATTGGGTCAGAACAAAACCGACAAAAAAGGCCTAAAACAAGGAGCATGGGAGGTAAAGTATGATAATTCATCTGTTACAAGATACAAAGGTTCGTTTAAAAATAATAAACCTTTTGGAGAGTTCGTTTACTACTATGAAAACGGAAAAGTTAAAGCCATAAGCAACTTTGAGGCAAATGGAGACGTCTCTAGAACAAAGATGTATGATATGGAAGGAAATTATATTGCCTTCGGTAAATATGTAAATCAACAAAAAGACAGCACGTGGACTTACTTTAGCAATGAAAACGTAATTGCAGGTAGAGAAGATTGGAATAATGGTCAGCGCCATGGAAAAAAAATAACCTACTATGCAAATGGCAATGTGTATGAAGAAATTCCATTTCTAGATGGGTTAGAAAACGGCAGATGGACTATGTTTTACTCTGATGGAAAAACAAAAGTTACGTGCATGTATTTAGATGGTAACCTTGATGGAAAAATTATATACTATCACGCTAACGGAAAAATTGAAGCAGAAGGTCAATTTAAAAATGCTGTACAACACAGCTTTTGGCGTTTTTACGATAGCAATGGAAGATTAGAAAAAGAGGCGTATTACAAAAATGGAGAACTATTATTGGAGGGTGATGATATTAAAGAAGAATTGGATAAACTTAAACAGGAAGGTAAACTTTGAAAAAACCAATCTTATATAGTTTAATTGCTTTATTAGCTTTTGTTTCGTGCAAACAAAAAACTGGCGAAGCTGAAGATTTTAACTACGACTATTTTCCTGTTGAAATTGGTTCGTGGGTTACTTATTCCGTAACCGACACGCGCTATGATGTGCAAACGATTACAGAAACTTACCAACTTAAAGAAATTTTAGATGCCAAAATTACAGATAATCTAGGGCGTCCATCGATAAGAATTGAGCGTTATTGGAGACAATCGGATAATGACCCTTGGGAAATAAAAGACATTTGGTATGCCACAAGAACCAATTCTGTTGCAGAAAAAATTGAGGAAAACATTCGTTATGTAAAAATGGTGTTCCCCCTTAGAGATTACCAAGAATGGGACGGTAACGTATACAACAACTATCCTGAATGGGAATATTATTATGACTCCATAGAAGAACCTCGCGTTGTAAATAATTTAACTTTTGATAATACCGTGAAAGTTGTTCAAGCAGAAAATTTTAATCTAATACAAGAGCAAGATGCCTACGAAATTTATGCTAAAAATATAGGTCTAATTTACAGAAAGCTAATAGACATTGAATACAACGGTAGTCAAAAAACAGGCAGAGAACTTTATCAAACAATTACAGGATTTGGTAAAAATTAACCATTAATAACTGATGCCGCAAAACATGCATACAACGCAGCCGTTTCAGTTCTCAGTCTAGATTCTCCCAAACTTACAGGCACGTAGTTTGCACTTAAAGCTAAAGCAATTTCTTCATCTGTAAAATCTCCTTCTGGACCAATAAGAATCTGATAATTTGAATTGGGTAGTAAAACATCTTTAATATGATTTTTTTCTCCTTCAGAACAATGTGCAATTAGTCTATTTCCATCAAAAGGTCTGCGAATAATTTCATTAATAGAGACTAACTCTGATATTTGAGGCAAGAAAAAATTCCTAGATTGTTTCATGGCAGAAATGGCAATTTTTTCTAACCTATCCATACGTATAGATGAACGTTCGGAGCGTTTTGTTGATATTAGAGTTAGCTTATCTACACCAACTTCTACTGCCTTTTCTACCAACCACTCCATCTTGTCAAAACTTTTTGTAGGTGCTACAATCAATTCTAAAAAATATGGGCGTTTAGAACTTGATGTTGTTGATACTATTTCTAACAAACACTTTTTAGGGTTGGCTTCTGTTATTGTTGCAGTAAAAATATTTCCTAAACCATCTAAAATAGAAATTTCATCGCCATTAGCAAGTCTCAATACTTTCACAGCATGCTTACTTTCCTCTTCGTTAAGATAGTTTTGAGTTGAAATATTTGGTTGAAAAAAAAAGCGCATTATTTAATTGGGTGTATAAAGCATCCCAACATGCGGAATGTCATCTTCAAAATACATATCTGTTACGGTAACAAATCCGTGAGACTCATAAAATATTTCTAAATGCTGTTGTGCAGATATTTTAATTTTATCTTCGCCATATATCTCCTTGGCTTTGTTCATGGAGTATTGCATTAATTCATGACCTAATCCAGTGCCTCTATAATCTTTTCGGACAACTACTCTTCCAATTGACATGTACTCATAAGAAACCCCTCTATCAAGTAATCTTGCATGAGCAACAACTTCATTTATTTGGTTTAACGCGTATACATGAAACGCCTTTAAATCTTTGCCATCCAAATCCATGTAATGGCAATCTTGTTCCATTATAAAAACAGAAACACGTAGTTGAACTATGTTATGAAATGTTATAACATCTAACTCCGAAAAAGGAGTGCAATACCAGGTAATTTTAGAATTCGATGACAAAACTTAACGCAAAAATAGAAAGTAAATACAATGACATAAACACCATAAAAATATTAGCAGATCGGTAGCTTTTTTCTGAAAGCTCTTTCCGCTTGCTATAGCGTGTGAGGGTTCCTCCCATTCGTTTTTTTAACTTATGTGCAAATCCAATTCCAACAAATAGTCCAACTAAATGTAACAAGTTACCAAAAATAACTCCTTTAATAATTGAACTAAAAGTATTAGAATCATCTATTCCTCTAACAGGTGTCTTTGCACCACGTTTGGGCTTGTACTTTTCTCCAGATGGAGCTAATAAATTTGGAGTGAAATTTAAATTTATAAGTGTATTTTCAAATTTTAAATTAAAACCTGAAAAGGCAATTTGGCTTGGTTCTTCTTCATAAATCGCTTCTGCTTGCAATTTATCGTAGCTAAAATAAACAGGAAAAAATGAATGAAATACTACCGAAATTAAAACAAAAAGACCCGAAATCATTCTAAGATATCTATAGTGTTTATCGTAAGAATTACCGATTTTAATATCTACAACTTCTGACATTATTGCGAATAAAACTGGAATGACAGCATAAACAAATGGCGTTAGTCCGTGCCCAGGCTGCCCTGTTAAATATTCTGTTAAAGCATAAAGTACAACCGTTGTTGTAACGAGTAACGTAAACCTATCTGGGCCCATTACTTTTTCAACAAATCCACCAATAGTAATCCAAAAATAGAGTGTTAAAATTAAAAGTGCTACTGCGCTAATTCTATCAAAACCATGCTGAAAAGGAACAGTGAATATTTTCAAAATAGAAATATCCCCTTCTGTAGAACCAAATACTCCGTAAAGATTTGGAAAGATAATGGTTAATACAGTTATTAAGGTTGCAACTATTGCTAGATAGTAGGTTAAAACTGGAACTCGATTTTTGTCTTTTTTAATATCTTCAAACATAGGTCTAAACAGTTAGTAATTGTTGGTTTTTTGTATAGTAAAGGAAGGTTTCAATTTGGTTAAAATTTAATTTTTTCAATGCTTCTTTATACTCATTAATTTGCTTTTGATGAGTGCTTGCAGGTTCTCCCGTTTTAAAATCTAAAAGATAAATTTTTCCGTCAGAGTCCAAAGATAATTTATCAATTCTTAACTGCTTGCCTTCATACGAAATTTCTTTTTCATTAAATATTCTATTAGGGTTACCAAACACTTTAAGAAGTAACTCGTTTTTAAACATGTTTTCAATATCAGACGTCAACATCTGTCTTTGTTCTATTGAAATTTTAGCGTCTCTCTCAATTTGTTTTAAAATTTTTGGAGCATCATTTATTCGCTTAATCTTGCTAATTATTTCATGAAATAAATTTCCATAATCAACCTCATTATCCCCTGTTTTGCTCCAATATATATCTGCTTGCTGTGCAATATTAAGCGTTACTTTATGATTTTTTGAACTAGATTTTATCTTTATACCTTCACTAATTCTATCTTTCTTTTCATTAGAAAATCGTCTTAATTCTCCTATAAAAAAAGTAGGTTCAGAATAAAACGAAGCCGTTGATAATGCGTTATATACTACTTTTCCAATAGATTTTGTTTTTTCTACAAGCAAATACATTTGCTCTTCTGCCCTTGTAAGCGCAACGTACAAAATATTTAAAGATTCCAAATATGCTTCTTCCGATTCTTCAGTAGCAACTTCTTTGTAGGGTGTTTTAGATAATGAGTTAGTGGTGATGTTTACAGCTAATTTTCCAAGTCCATCAATCCCTTCTGGGCTAATCCATTTTATGGTTGATTTAAAATCTAAGTCCCAGTTTACAAAAGGGATTATTACCACTTTAAATTGAAGTCCCTTTGACTTGTGAGCGGTTATAATTTGAATAGCATTTGATGCATTTGAATTTTTTACAGATGGTATCTGTTCTTTGTCTTCTAAGGATTTCCAAAGAACAACAAAATCAGAAATTGAGATGCCATCTTTTTTATACTTCTCCCAAACAAACGATTTAAATTGTTGAAAATAGTTGTCTTCCTTATCAATTAAAAAAGCAATTTCAGCAAATGTTATCGCATCAAAAATTGATTGTTGAATATTGTCTTGACGAATTCCGTAAGCATCTTCTAAGTATTTCCATACAGACTTTGATGAAATTATTTCAAACAACTCATTTGAGGAAATTAGCGGGTTTAGCGTTTGAATTAATTGTACGCCAAACATAATATCTGATGGTGTACTCAACAATTTAAGATACTCTATTAATGCTCTTACACCTTTTGAATAAGTAAGTTTTAGAGACTCTTCTGAAACTACTTCTACATTATTAGAAATTAAAAATTCCGCTATTTCATTTATCTCTTTTCTAGTTCTAACTAATATCGTGATATCAGATAAATTATATCCGCATGAGGTGGCTTTATGTATAGCTTCTAAAGTGTATTGAAGTGATGATTCTTTGAACTCTTTTCCTTCGTAAAACTCCACATCTACATAGCCACCAATTTTGTCTGTATGCTTTTGCTCAACATCTTCATATATTGATTTTTGATAGGCATTCAGTTCGTTGCTTATTGAACGAAATAAATAATTATTAAACTCTATAATTTTTGAGTAAGAACGATAGTTTTTTTCTAATACATTTTTTTGATAATTTCTTTCGAGTGTGTTCTCGAAAAACTGGTAACTAGAATTTGGTTTGTGTGGAAGTTTAGGCAATTTTATAAATTGTTCTACATCTCCATTTCTAAATCGATAAATGGCCTGCTTACCATCACCAACCAACAAGTTAGCATTACCTTTCGATAAAGAATCATCAATAAGTGGTAATAAATTATTCCACTGTAAGATGGATGTATCCTGAAATTCATCAATCAAATAATGATTATAGCGTTCGCCAATGCGCTCGTATAAAAAAGGGACACTTAAATGACTTGAATTAATTAGCTCTGAAATCAATTTATTAAAATCAGAAATGGTTAAAATATTTTGAGATTGCTTTACATCTTCAATAATTTTTTCAATTTCACTTAGTACAGCAGTAGGGAAAATTCTTGTGTATAGAAATTTTACATTGTTGTATTCATCAAGTAGTTTTGTAATAACAGTTAGATGCTTTAATAAGTCTTTAGAAATTGAATCAATAGCAGCAGAAATTGAATTTTGCTTAGTGTACCATTTATTGTTTTCAAGTGCTTCAAGTATATAAGAATTAACATTTACGGTAAAATCGCCTTGCGCCATTTTTTCAAAAAACACCCCTACTCCTTTGCTTGAAAAATAAAAATCTTCTGAAGAAATTCCTTTGGATTGAAAAAGTGATGTTGCTTTCTCCCCTTCACTTTTAAGAAGTTTTTCAAGTGCATTTATGCGTTCTTTAAGTTGATGTTTTTTATCGAAAAAGAAAGAAACTGAAAACTCTCTGTAATCTTTTAAAAATTCTATAGCATCTTCTTTTTTAAAAACATTGGCTAAATCAACAATATCTTTTTCAAATGTTTGAAATCTTTTACCTTCTTCAACTTTATGATAGGCAAAATCTATTAAAATTTTAGACAAAAATTTATCTCCAGCACTTTTTTGAAGCAATAAATCAATAGACTTAGCAATAATATCGTCCTCTCCCAATTCGATTGAAAAATCGGGTGATATATTTAAGTCTTTAGAAAAAGGCCTGATAATTTTGTGCGTAAATTTATCTATGGTTTGTATCGTTAAATCAGAGTAATTATGCAAAATATTAGAAACAATTTTCTGCGATTTTTCTTGAATTTGCTCTTTAGGGATTCCAATATAAAGTGAATAATCTTCTAGTAGTTCTTTGGCTTGCTTTCGCTCACGTTCATCCGATAATTGATTAACATCTTGAGATAACACAACCAGATTGTCAAAAATGCGTTCCTTCATTTCATTGGCAGCTTTATTAGTAAATGTAAGCGCAGCAATAGTTCTGAAGTACGATGGATTTTCGCTAAGTAGCAAAAGTTTTATATAAAACCTCGACAAGCTATATGTTTTACCAGAACCTGCAGAGGCGGTATAAACAATAAACTTTTTATCGTTAGCGTTGTTAAGATTATAAGAATTATCCATTATTGATTTAGAAAATCGAGTTGAATTTACTAAATTTACAGTATATATTATTTCAATGAATCTAAAGTTTTCACATATTGTAATTGGATTGGTGCTTTTGACCTTCTCTTGTAAGAAAGACGATAACACTACTCCACCACCGCCAACTACTACAAAAAGTGGGTTATACTTTCAGTTTAATCATAAATATAATTCGTCTAATTTAGAGTTGAATAAAACTTACTCAGACGATTTTGGGAATAAAATTACATTTACCAGAATCACCTTTTATCTCTCACAACCCATTTTGGTAAATACTAATGGAGACACCCTCACTGCCGAAAACAATCACTTTTTGGTTTTCAATAACACAACTTCGGCATTCATTGGAGATTACACCAATACAACGCTTAAGTCTGTAACCTTAAATATTGGTGTGGATGAAGAAAACAACCATGCCGACCCTGCAACTTATCCGCTTAATCATCCGCTAGCTTTTCAATCTCCAAGCATGCATTGGGACTGGAACCCTGGTTATTTATTTATTGTAACGGAAGGTACTGTTGATATTGATGGCGATGGAAAATCGGATGAAACGTTTACTTTTCACTTAGGGTTAGATAAATATTTAAATACCGTTAAAAAAACGGACTATTCCATAAGTTTATCGGATAAAGAAACAAGTTTTATTGTTTTAGAAGTTGATTATAAAAAGTTGTTTACTGGCATAAATCTAAGTACAGAAAACTCAACACATTCCTTCAACAACACAGAGCTAGCTGATAAATTTAACGCAAACGTGACCTCTGCATTTATCCTTAAATAATGCGCCACTTTTTTGCCATACTTGTTGTTTTTGTCTTACTTACTTCGTGTAAAAAAGACAAAGAACGCATACCTGGCAATGGCACTCCTTTCAAAACTACACCCTACATTTTAGACCTTCCAGGTGGATTTCCACCGATGCCAATTCCAAAGGATAATCCATTAACTGTTGAAGGCGTGGAATTAGGAAAACATTTATTTTTTGAAAAGCTACTTTCTGGAGATAACACCCTCTCTTGCTCTGGATGCCATACCAACGAAACGGGCTTTACAGATAGTCGTCAATTCAGTATAGGTATAGATGGTGTTGCAGGTAACAGAAACTCCATGGTGATACAAAATATAGCTTGGTCGCCAACATTTTTTTGGGATGGTTCGGCTAATTCTTTAGAAAAACAGGTTTTTGAACCCGTTACAAATCCTATTGAAATGCACGAAACATGGCCTAATGCTGTAAATAAATTAATGAACGACCCAAAGTATCCAAAAATGTTTTACAAAGCTTTTGGGACAACAAAAATAGATTCTACACACGTTGCGAAAGCGCTCGCTCAATTTATGAGAACTCTTATTTCAGGCAATTCAAAATTTGATAAATTTAGAAGAGGAGAAATAACGTTAACTCCAGAAGAATTAGAAGGTTTTAATCTTTTTATGGCTCTTGATGGTGCAGATTGTTTTCATTGCCATCCAAATAATGCCTTTTTTACAGATTTTGGTTTTCATAATAACGGATTAGATTTAATCCCTCAAGATAACGGAAGGGCTTTGGTTACGGGTGCTTCAACAGACATTGGAAAGTTTAAAGCTCCAACTCTTAGAAATTTAGAATTCTCAGCGCCATACATGCATGATGGAAGATTTGCAACTCTAGATGAATTAATTGATTTTTACAGCGAAGGAGTGCATCACGATTCTCCAAACATAAGCCCTTTGATGGAGTTTAGTTTTCAAGGTGGTGTTGCTTTAAACAGCTCTGAAAAAGCAGCTCTTAAAGCATTTTTATTAACACTTTCAGACCCTGACTTTATCAACAACCCAAATTTTAAAGATCCTAATAAATAATTGACCTCCATTTCAGAAATACAAAATTTAAAAGGGTTAGATTTATTTGCCAATCAAGTGGTAGAAGGGTTTATAACAGGCATGCACAAGAGCCCCTTCCATGGGTTTTCGGTAGAATTTGCAGAGCACAGATTATATAATTCGGGAGAATCAACCAAACATATAGATTGGAAGCTTTTTGCTAGAACAGATAAACTTTTTATAAAGCGTTACGAAGAAGAAACAAATTTAAGATGCAGTATTTTAATAGATACTTCGTCAAGTATGTATTTTGGAAATGCTAAACATGAAACTAAAATCGGTTTTGCTATTCACGCATCTGCTGCTTTATCAAATTTATTGAAAAAACAGAGAGATGCTTTTGGTGTATCTTTTTTTGATGAAAGCATCTATGCAAGTTCTGATATAAAATCAAGTGAAAGCCACTATCATTTTGTTTTGTCCTATCTTGAAAAACAGCTAAACACAGAAAATCTTAATAGAAAGTCTTCACTCGCTAAAACCATCCATCAAATAGCAGAAACAGCCCATCGAAGAAGTTTAATTGTAATCTTTAGTGATATGTTTGACAATTTAAGCAACATGGATGAAGTATTTTCTGCCCTCCAACATCTAAAACACAACAAGCATGAAGTAATTCTTTTTCACGTTTTAGATAAACAGCAAGAAGTTGAACTAGCTTTTGACAATAAACCCTACATTTTTATTGATAAAGAAACGAACGAACAAATAAAATTAAACCCATTTCAGGTTAAAGAGCAATACAAAGCAAAGGCAGAAGAATATAGTAAACTTGTTAAAAACAAGTGTTTGAGCTATAAAATTGACTATGTCGAAAGCGACATAAATGAAGGATATAACGCCATTTTGCTACAATACTTAATAAAACGGAGTAAAATGCTGCGCTAATTTTTAAAAAAAATTTGCACGAAGAAAAAAAGTAAGTACATTTGCATCGCTTTAGAAGTAAAGCTTGTAACAAATTCCTTAAAATTAGCTGTAGCTAATGCCTTTAAGGTCAGGAAATTTGGTCTGGTAGTTCAGTTGGTTAGAATACCTGCCTGTCACGCAGGGGGTCGCGGGTTCGAGTCCCGTCCAGACCGCAAAAACCTCAGAATATTCTGAGGTTTTTTTAT
>CAYVVI010000009.1:0-9424 GCA_964455265.1 uncultured Flavobacteriales bacterium
TACGATTCATTTAATTTTTCAATACTTCTTTCAGGATGTTCTAAATCTATAATGTCTCTAAAATTCATGGTAAGCTTTACACTTCCTTTCAAATCTTTTAGGTCTGTTAGATTTAAAAAATTAGCTAAAAAATCTAACTCAAATTGAGAGATTAATTTCAAGTCAATTTCTGGCGACTCGAAATTTTTCACCGTTAAATTTCCACTAAATGTTCCTGCCTCTGGACGCGCAGAAAAATCTGTCATAGAAAATTCCATCGTAGAAGGATTTCTCTTTTCTCCATTTGTAAAATGACCTTTAAATTGTAATTCGTCTAATTTTTTCTTGTTAATGGTATTAGAAAAATACGCATCAGAACAACCAAAGTTGGCATCAATTTTAGGATTATGTCCATTCGTAGATTTACCTTTTATAGAGCAGTCAAAATAAACCTTTCCTTTATTTTCATATTTTTTAAGTGCGGGTGCTAAATCTTCTGGAGCAAAAGCAATGAACAAATCAAAATTTGGTTTTTGTCCTTCAAATACTAAATCAAGATTCATGTCGTCATCAAAATCAATGTCCCCTTGCATTTTAAAAAGTGCTCCTTCTAAGTAAATTTCAGAAGGAGTAATTTTAAGTTTTTGTGTAGCATTCACATAATCTAAGCGCGTGTCTACATCAAAATGTTTGCGCTTAACAAAGGTTGTATCGCCATCTTTCAAAACCGTAAGTTCAAATTTTGAATCTAACGAAACCATGGTGTGCTCATCTGAAGTTTTAAACTTGGATTTTGCTTTCGTTATAAATACATCTAGTAAAATCTTGTTCTCTTCGTTGAGCTTAGTGATGTCTATGTTTTTTAGTTCAATGCGTTTTAAGTCAATATGGAATTCTTCACTAGCATCTTCAATTTCCTTAGTGCTTTCAAGCGCTTTAGAAATATTAAATTCACCATTTATATCCTGAATTATTTCTATACGTCCATCTTTTAGTTTAAGCGATTTAACATCAAATTTTCCGCTTATTAGCGTCCATAAATCAAACCCTAAATAGATGTCTTTAATGTCAAGAATTGGCGCCTTAGATTTATCTTTATTTTGAAATATTTTCACATCTTCTAAATCGATAGAGATGTAAGGAAAATTAGCAAAGGGAGAAATATGGCTATCGCGAACTTCTACTTCACCAACAAAATCTTCATTGAGGGTTTGTACAAGTTCTTTTACTATAGAATCTTGCTTAACGTAGAGTATGGTTGTAAATACTACAAACAGTACAAAAGGAATTGCTACAACGAACAGCAGTAATTTTTTTATGCGAGATGACGACATAGAGGGCTTCTTTTTTCTTAGTGCGAATATACACTAAAAAGATGCCAAACGCAATGAGCTACATGCCCTTTATCATTTTCTCTAAACCATCCAAGTGCTCTTGAAAGGCCTGTTTTCCCTCTTTGGTTACTTTATAAGATGTTAGAGGTTTTTTACCCACAAATTCCTTTTTTACTTCAACGTAATTTAATTTTTCTAAGGCAGAAATGTGACTTGCTAAGTTACCATCCGTCAGTTGTAAAACGTCTTTCAACTCACCATAAGGCACCCATTGGTTTACTACCAAAACGGCCATAACGCCCATGCGAACACGGCTTTCAAACGCTTTATTTAACTGATAAAATCCTTTCACAGATTAATTTCTATCGTGTTTTAAGTACATAGACAAACCATAAACAATGTGCAACACACCAAATCCGATTGCCCAAAAAAGTAAACCATATCCTACAAAATAAGCGGCTACCAAGCCCAAAGCAATTTCTAAAAGTCCTAAATATTGAATATCTCGAAGCGTATATTTACTTGCGTTGAGCAATGCCAGTCCGTAAAAAATTAACGTAGCAGGAGCTACCAACCCAAAGCTATTTTGCTTTATCAACATAAAACAAAAAATACCACCAGCTAAAAGCGGAACTGCTAAGCTGAACATCATCCTTTTTGATGCGCTATTCCACAATGACAACTCATTTTTATTGGCTTTGCGTTTAGTGAAAACATAACCCGTAAGCACTGATAAAACCAATACTATCAAACCAATCATTATGGCGTAGCTGATTTTATCGGCAATCAATTCAGCATTAACATCTGCGTTTACGATGTCTTTATAACCTGATAACAATTGGTTGCTACGTTCAGCAAAATCGTAATACACAAACCAAGCAGCTATAAGCGCATATATACCAGCAAATACGCCCGACAGTCCACTCAATGATAAAAACTGCGTAGAGCGCTCCATAATGTTGCGGATTTCGGACAAATCCTGTAGGGGCTTTTCTTGTGATGTCATATTTTTTTATTTTTAAAAAGCACTTTGAATTACAAAGTAAAAACAAATAATTCGAGATTGCAAATATTTTTTGCGTGCGAACGTGTTATAGTGTTGGCGTGTTAGTGTTTTAGAGATGCTTCATTAACATTCAGCATGACAATGAGCTGGAATTTTCACTTTTCGTTTTTCATTTTTCACTAATAACTAGTGAACCAATGAACTAACTACTTAGCCAATTCCCTATCACCTCCCTCCCATACTGAGATAAAATAGATTCAGGATGAAATTGAACTGCTGAAATGTTGAAAGTAGAATGCTCAAATGCCATGATGTGGCCTTCGCAATCGGTAGCAGTAATTTTTAATTCTTCGGGTAAATCTTTAACCATCCACGAATGGTAACGCCCAACACTAAATACATTTGGCAAACCCTTAAATAATATGGATGATGCATCTACATTAATTTCTGTAGCGATGCCATGATACACTTTGTCGGTTTGGTACAACTTAGCTCCAAACAATTCTGCTAAGATTTGATGCCCCAAACACACGCCTAATAGGTTGTGAGAAGCAAGTAGTGGTTGCAAAAATTGTTTTACTTGATTTACTTCATTGGGCAAACCAGGACCTGGTGAAATAACAATATGTGTAAACTGATTGGGCTGAATGGTATGCAGCATATCGTTGCGCACTACCGTAACTTCTGCATCTACTCCTTCAAGCAAATGCACCAAGTTGTAGGTAAACGAATCGAAATTATCTATGAGCAATACCTTGTACATATTTACTTTTATTTATTGGTGAAAAACATTTTTACGAAAGTAGTGTAGATGTTTAAAATTGTTGCACTTTTATGCTTAGAAATTAATTTATATGCAAAAAATTACCGAATCAGATTCGCACTACAACCACCTTGAAAACATGAGTGTGTTGGAGTTGTTGCAAAACATCAATCAAGAAGATAAAACCGTCCCGTTGGCAATAGAAAAATGCATTCCAGACATTGAAAAATTGGTGCAAGAAATTGTAACGCGCATGGAACAAGGCGGACGTTTGTTTTATATGGGCGCTGGCACTAGCGGACGCTTGGGTATTGTTGATGCTTCGGAATGTCCGCCCACGTATGGTGTGCCTCACGGTATGGTTGTAGGACTGATTGCGGGTGGAGATACTGCCATCCGTAAAGCAGTAGAATTTGCCGAAGACGATAAAACACAAGGATGGAAAGATTTGCAAGAACACGACATTAACGAACTAGACACCGTGATTGGTATTGCCGCTTCGGGCACTACGCCTTATGTAATTGGTGCGTTAGAACATTGCAACGCATTGAGTATTTTAACGGGAGGTATTACCTGCAACCCTGGCAGCCCGTTGGCACTTACAGCCAAGCACCCTATTGTGGCAGTGGTAGGCCCGGAGTTTGTGACAGGCAGCACACGCATGAAGGCAGGCACTGCGCAAAAATTGATTTTAAACATGATTTCTACCAGCATAATGATAAAACTAGGGCGCGTAAAAGGCAACAAAATGGTGGACATGCAACTAAGCAACAATAAACTTATTGACCGTGGCACCCGCATGATTATGAACGCCCTTAACATTGGCTACGAAGAAGCCAACGAACTACTAAAAAAATATGGTAGCGTGCGTAAGGCGGTGGAGGGTTTTAAGGGTTGATTTTATAATAACAGATTAGATATTCAACACCAATTAAATAATTACAAGCCATAAAAAAATTTGTTTTTTAAAAAGTGTTTTTTATCTTTCGGACTGAAAAACTAAAATGTGGACGCCAGAACCCACACAAAAAAACGGGGAGACACCGAAAATCCTTAAGAGTAGGTAAAACTAAAATTTTATAACATGAAAAAATTATTTACGATTGCTTTATTTGGATTGCTTGCGTTAAGCTTTAACGAAGCAAAAGCTCAAAGATCCGTTGGGGTTGAATTTGGTGCGATTAAACTAACTGGAGATGCTGGTGAGTTCTTTGACAAACCAATGCTTGGTCTATCTGTTAACGGTAAGTACGATATTACTGAGCAACTTAAATTTAGTGTTTTAACCGGTTTCCATTTTGCAAGCTATGAGATAGACTATGGATTTGGAACAGTCGACTTTTTTCTAATGCTTACGCAAGGTTCTATCGGTGTAGAGTACTTATTCTCTGAAAATGATTTCACCCCTTACGGTGGTTTAAATCTTGGCTTATACAGTCTTTCTTTCGATGGGGAGTCTAATGGTTCTAGATTTGGTGTGGCACCAGTTGCTGGTATAAACTATAACATTACCGAAAGTATCTTTTTAGATGCAAACTTAAAATACCACCATATTTTTGAATCTGACTTTAGTGTTGGTGCAATAGGCATTAATGCTGGTTTAGGTTTTAGATTCTAACACCACATTTACTGTTTAAAAAGAGGATGGCTTACCATCCTCTTTTTTTTACGCTATATTTAAACTTACCTTTGCAAAAATGCAAGACCTAGAGCCATATTATCATTGGAGGAATTTGTACACGGCAGAAGAAGATCCGCGCTCGCCTTTTTTTGAAAAAGAGTACAGCGAATTTTTTTATACCGATAAAATTTACAACCACTACATTCACCCGCAGTGGGATAGCATTGGCTCTTCTACCCTATTTTTAAAATTGCTCTATACCGACTATGAAGATGGCTTTGCCATTATAGAGCTCATTGGCGAATGGAACGATTTGCTCTATAACGACATTATGTTTCTAAAACGTGATTTTATTGACTTGCTCGCTCACGAAGGCATCAACAAATTTATTCTCATTGGTGAGAACGTACTTAACTTTCATAATTCGGATGAATGCTACTACGAAGAATGGTACGATGATGTAGAAGATGGTTGGATTGCTCTTCTCAATTTTAGAAAACACGTACTTGACGATTTTAAAACAGGTAACATTGATAGCTATTTTGTAATGGGCGGCAACCTCAACAAAATGGATTGGCGCACCTACGAACCCCACGAACTGTATCTTGAAATTGAAAAACATGTGATGAAACGGATTGGGTAATGTGTGTTTAGTGTTTAGTGTTTAGTGTTTAGTGTTTGGCGCTTCGACTCCGCTCAGCGGTCATTCTATTTTTTTCTATACACCAAATACCATAAACTAAACACCAATTTCTACTTCGCTAGAATATCTGTACCTAAATCTTGTAATAATTTTTTGCCTTCGGCAATGGTAATGCGCTCACCATTATAGTAGGCCGTAACGAATGCATCGCTAACTCCTATCAAACGAATTTCATCTTTACGCACCACCGCTTCTTCTACCGATTTTAAACGACTAGTTGTATAACGAATGGTTCCGTTTTTCAACAACTCGGTATTTAACGGTGTGATGTTGTACAATGCCGATGGCGGAACTGGTTTGCTATACACACCTACCTGAACGGTAAAGAACAATCCTTTAATTACCTCCACTTGCTCTGCTTTTGCAGCGCCCTTCACATCTTTGTAATAGCTGGCTTTGGTAGTGTCTAATGTTACCTCTTTTGGTTTAACTTCTTCTTTTGTTTCTGTTGTAGTTTCAGCAACAGCAGGCGCATTACGGTATTCAAAATATCCTGTTGGTTTTATAGTAAGGTCATCACCTTTTGCTGTTCTGAATACACCATTTACTTCATAACGCTGATTGGTGACACCTGCTTGAGGGTATAGCACATAAGCAACTTCTGTTACGTCTGGAATAAATGCATCCCAACTAAAAGTTAATGTTGTTCCTTGCTGAGTGAGTGTAGCAGCAGATTTTGTTAATGCTTCTACTTTGAAATTTAGAGGTATCTGCTCAATAATTTTTGTGTTAGCGGTTGGTGTACCATTAGTAAACTTAATACGAATAATTACACCACCTTTGCTTTGTTCAACAACTCTGTTTACACTGAACTGTAAAGGAATTTGTGTTTGCTGGTCTGTAAAGTTTTTAACGCGAGAAGTATCTTTAGGTTGAGTTACAACAAATGTTGGTTCATCTTGCTTAGTATCTGGTTGCTTGTTGTTATCCTCGGTTGTTGTTTTTGTATTTGGTAAATCAACTTTATTGGTTACTAATTCATTTGTATTTACTTTATTTTGCTCTAGTGCTCTGGCTTCGGCAATAGATATTTTTTTACCATTATAAAATGCCACCACAAATGCATCTTTATAGTTTGGCATCGTTCTAATATCGTTTTTCGCAGAGTTTGCATTATCGAATTGATTAAAGTAACCAGCATAATAACGCACAAGTGAAGTACCGTCAATTTGCTCTCCAGAAATTGGTGCAAAACCTCTAAATAGTTCATCAGGTACGGGTTTGCTAAATGCACCAATCTGTACACGATACACAAGCCCTTCAATAGGTTTCGTATTTATTGGAATACGTGATTTTGATGAATACGCAGAACGGTTATTATACGTTTTAGAGAAAATAGATTCCGTTACATTTTTAGGTGTTTCAAAATTTGCAACATCAACTTTTTTGGTTTCTGTAGTTTTATTTTGCTGTGTTCTTTGTGTTATAGCAGAGGTATCTACAGGTTTATCTGTTGTGTTTCTCTGGTTGATTCTGATTTGTTGAGAAAGCTGTTGTTTGTCTAGTGGTTTATTGTCTGTGGCTTTAGCATAAACTGCTTCCATCTTATTTTTCTGAACGGCTTGTATTCTTCCAAAATTAGTTGCTATGCTGTTTTCAAGCACCTGAATTTCATTTAAAAGTTCATTAATACGAACTTCCATTTGCTCAATTTTAGTTTCAGAAACCTGCGCTTCTTCTTTTAC
Source organism: uncultured Flavobacteriales bacterium (assembly GCA_964455265.1). Lineage (GTDB taxonomy): Bacteria > Bacteroidota > Bacteroidia > Flavobacteriales_D > Parvicellaceae > JBKHVV01. The sequence goes on from CAYVVI010000009.1 coordinate 7,092, forward strand.
TTCTGCTGCTTTTTGAAGCAACTCCGATTTTATATCAGAATTGGTAGCAACATTGGCTTCAAATTCGTACTGTTCACCTTTGTTGATTAGCGATTGAATTCTTAATTCTTCTTTTGCTAAATCAACAACTTGCTTGTTAAGCTCTTTTTCTTTTTGTGCTTTTTGTTCAGACAATTCGTAATGCTTTTGATACGTTTTGTCTGTTCTAATTTGGTCAACTTCTCCAGAAGTAAGGTCTTTAAATATTTTTGCCTGAAGCATTAAATTGTCTTCTAAAGACTTAATTTCATTGGCATTGTTTTCAAGCATTTCAGAAATTTGAATCTTAACATCTCCTTGCTTTCTTAGTTGCTGTGATGCAAATTCGATTTCCTTTTCACTAACGTTTTTACTCGCCAAACTATCTTTTACTTTATCTGACTTTATGTACAATTGCTCAGCTTCGGTTTTAAATTGATTCGATAATTGTTTTTGTTGATTAGATAGATTATTGTTTTCAGCAATTTTAGATTTTGTATCTTGAATCAATAAATTCTCAACCATTATTTTATTGTACGATTCAATAACATCATTTTGCTTTAAAATAGCAATGCCTTTTTTAATGTTTGCTTGGCGATATAATTCTTTTTTCTGGTCTAAATCTTTAGTGCTTTCTGCTTGTTTTTCTAGTTGCTTAGACTCTTCTAAAAGGCGTTGAATAGATTGCTCTTCTTTATCTGTTGCTGATTTAAATTCTTTGAGTTCATTATTAATTTCAACAGCAGCCAAATCATTTTTTACTATTGACTTATCGATATTGTTGTATTCAATTTCGAGTTCATTAGCTTTAGATAATTCTTTTGCTAATTGCACTTCTTTCTGAGTTTTTTCAGATGTGAGCGTTTCCTTTTCTTGCAACTGCTTTTTGGTTGGATTATCTACTTTATTAATTGCTTGAATCTTGCTATCTATTTCAGAAATTTCATCAATCAAATTATTAGACTTAGCCATTGTTTGCTTTGCCTGCTCAGACTTAAACTCAGTCGTTTTTGCAATTACAGCAATGCCTGTTCCTTCCTCGCTCAATTTGGTGCTTGTTGCTAGTTGCTTAGGTTTTATATTGCTTTCTTTAGCTAAATCTTCATACATCAACTTAGCTTTATTCATCTCTTCAATGGCTTGAAGTTCTTCCTTATAAGCTTTATTAAGTTTAGTATTTGCAACTTCATTTGTGGGTGATATGGTAGCTTGATAACGCAAATTTTTAGCATGAGCAAAAAGCTTGTCGGCATTTTTTTCAATGAGTGCAATTTCCTGAAGTTTTTCCTCAGACACTTCCTTTTCTTGCAAGGCCTTTTTAGTTATTTCAACTTCTTGCTTAACATACTCCATCTCTTTAGAGTTGGGCTCCTTATAAGCATTTATCAATTCATTTTCGGCTACGATTCTATCGTCTTTAGCTTTTTTATATTCTTTGCCAACTTTAGAATCAGGACCATCATTTTCAGCTTTAGCTTTTAATTCATCTTCTTTCTTTTTAAGCTGTTCAACTTTTTGTTGAGATGTTTGTGTATTGCTATATAATTTTTGTGATGTTGTATTTGAATAAGTTGGTTGTGTTAAAGAGTTGACTTCAGTTTTATTCTCATTGGCATTAAGCTGCGCCAATTGTGTATTTGTAGCATCAACTTGTTGACGTAATTCAACTTCCTTTTTAGCCAAACGTTCAATTTCCTTAGTAATTTCTGCTTTTACAGCCGCATCATTAATCACCTTTGACGATGTTTCCAAAACATCTACATCTTTTCTAAGTTGATTGATATACTCGTTTTGAGCTTGTTTTTTAGCCAACAGCTTTTCTTCTTCGCTAGGATAATTTCTATCCTCAATTTGATTAATTTTCTGAATGTTAGGTTGATACTTTTTATCGTCTTTTGTTTGAGCAATTGTTACTTTAGCGGTTTCAATAGCTAACTCATTTTCACTATTCTTTAGCGCTACACTTCTTTCTTTTTCTTGTTTATCTAACTCCGTTAAGCGATTTTGAATTAATGTTTTTTCTTCAGGAGTTGACGCTAATGATAAGTCCTTTTTTAGGTTAGTTTTTTCCTGCTCAATAGCTTTTGACCATTCTTTATTAATAGATACTTTTTGTTGAGATTTTTGAACATTATCTGAAATTGAATTTGTAAAAGATAATTGTTGTTCAAGACTTTCGTAATTTTTATCCGCCTGTTTTATCGTATTATTAATCTCCGTTGATTTTGACTGTTGTGAAGAATTGTTAGTTTGATTTTTAGCTAAATTCTGAAGATTGCTTTGCTCTTTTTGCTTTTCAGATTTTTTAAGTTCTA
>CAYVVI010000009.1:9524-10906 GCA_964455265.1 uncultured Flavobacteriales bacterium
GCAGTAATATCTTGATTAATCGTTTTTAAATACTTTTCTGAAACTTGCTTTTGAGAGACCAATTGTTGCTTAGGGTCGTTAATTGAAGCAGTGGTTTTATATTCATTTTCTAACTCTACATATCTTTCTGCCTTAAGTATCGATTTATCTGTTTTAACTTCTGGTTGAGTTTCTTGTGTTAGCTGCTCTTGAACTTCAGAGGTTTCTTTAACAACTTTTTCGGTTCTTTCTGCAATCAACTTTTGTTCTTCTGGGGTGTAGGTTTTATCTATATTTTGACTTTTAGTATTTACAAATGTTTGTTTAATCTCATCCTTTTGAGATTTCATTAACTCCATCTGTTTTTTTGCAAAGTCAATATCGCTTTTTTGTTCTGAAATTTGATTGGTTGTAAGCTCCAAAGACTCGTTCGCTTCATCAATTTGTCTTTGAACAATATCTTTTTGAGATTTTTTAGCTTCTTCCTTTTGCTTTTCTAATTCAGCAATTTCCTCATTGATTAGCTGTTTGTTTTTCTCCGTTTTAGAAAGTTTTGTTTCAAGAGTTTCTAAATCCAGCTGTGTGTCATCAATTTTCTTATCAATTACCTTGCTTATATCCGTTGAATTATTAGTTTCACTTTCTACAGATTTAGCAATTTGCTGTAATCCTCTTAACTTATCTACAACTACTTCGTTGTTTTTAGCATGAATATCGGTTTTTAGCTCAGTCGCTAATTGCTCTACACGTTGTGTATTCTCTTTATTATTTGCTAACGTTTTTTCAATTTCGTTGGCGTATTCCAACGCTAAATATGCCTGCTGGGATGCGATTTTGGCTTTAACGCGCGTTTGAATTGCTTCATCTTTTAAGTTGCGTCTTTTAAGTTCGTCTTTTTCATTATTGGCCTTCTCTAAAAGTTTATCCGAAAGGATGCGCAAAGAATCTGCTTCCTTGCTTTTTTGATCAGCTATGGCATACGCCTTTTTTAAAGTCTCTTCTTTTTTGATTGTATTGCTTTGTGTTCTAGCAACAATTTGATCTACAACTTTTAAAAATTCCTCTTTTGTTGCGTTGTTTATGTCTATTCCTAGTTCTGCAAAAAAATCTTCATCCGACATTTCTCCAGAGTCATTTTTAAATTTAGATACGTTTTCTTCTATGTCTGAAATTTCGAGAAAAACATTAGCCAATAAATCTTCAGATGCCTCAACAGGTTCATCAAATAAATTTCTAACAACTAACATTACATCTCCATCAATTTTATCAAGTATGAGTTCTTGTTTTATCATTAATCCCTTGTCTGATGGAACATCAACTTTAGCAGCATATAATTTTGTGTTACCTTCAATATCTACAAAATAATTATAGTTTCCTGCTCTTGGAAGTTTGATTGAATAAAT